>CAMVDF010000050.1 GCA_947166195.1 uncultured Lachnospiraceae bacterium | reverse complement strand
AGCCACATCCACTTCCTCGCCCCATTTCTGCCTCAGTGATTCCTCAATGTCATTTATTGCTGTAATAACGCCCAGATTTAAAGATTTACAGTTCGCCAGGTCCGGCTGCCCGTCTGATATAGGCAGGATATCAATAGTCCAACTTCCTAAGTCAACGACCACGGTAAACGAACCAAATGATTTAAGCTTGCCGATAACGCCTGCATATCCCTGGGGGAAAATGTCAACGCTATTGATGAATACCGTGTACCTGCTGCCTTCCAACTTAAAATCAAGCCTCTGGTTCTTCTTCATGTAGGTAAGGTAATCTTCTCTCTCCGCTCCGATACGTGTCAGCGGAAGCCCTACACCGAGCCGTATCTCTGCTTCGTGAAGATTCAACTTCCTCAACTCCTTTCCGAGTATAGCCATCGTAAGAATTAAGGTGTCCTCATTCTGTGTTTTGGATCGTTGGATATCTGTCTTTGATCCGCCAACGGTGTAAAAACTACCGATGTATTCAACAGTGTTTCCAAGAATCGGCGGTCGCATTGATAACTTCTTCACGCCCGATCCAATCAAAGTAGTAGGACCCTTTGTATTACCATACCCAACATCAACTCCAATATTGATCATTATTATTCCCTCCAGACTCTATAAAGACCTTTGTTACATCTTCATTATGAATTTTTTGGGTCACATAATCAATGTCCCAATCAATTGTGACAGTCGATGTCCGTATAGACAGGAAAATGAGTATAATCGGATCGATTTATAACGGATTATGAAAAGATAAGACTTCCACACAACTTCGTTGTTGGTGATACGGCTTATGATAAGATTTGAATATTAAAAAAACCCTGAGCGAGCAGGGTTGTAGATCTGTTTTACATAATTCAGCATTACACAATGACATAATTGTCCTGATATAGCATAAAATTCTATCATTTATATATATTATTATAGAAAAGGAATTATCATGTTATATCAGGACATATATGTTTCTTCATCATACTGTATCATGATGTTCTATCTAGATAAGTATTAAGCAGGCGTTTCAACATCCTTTGCTGTCCTTCGTCCAGCTTGCCACTTATAAGTGCACCAAGTTCAGGCAGTATCTTCTGTTCACCTCTACCAAGAATACTATCAGCCGGTACATCAAAAGCATTTGCATAATCATAAAGTACCGCACACGAGATGGTTTTTCTTCCGTTTTCCAGATCAGATATGTGATTCTTGCTTAGTTCTATGATCTTTGCAAGTTCCTTTTGGGTCATTTTGTTACCTTCTCGAAGCAGTTTCATATTCCTGCCCACTCTTTTGTAAAAATCACTCTCTCCATTTGTCATACCAGATTCCTTTCATTTTCCTTCATTAATATAGTTCTCAATAATCGAACTATAGGGATATGGCGCTTACCCTTTCATTTTTATAATATATGACAGCTTAAAATCTACGCTACATTCCTCGTGTACGTAGTTCATTTGTTATATCCTCTAAATCAATAAGGCAAGATTCAAGTTCAGCTCTAAGAGATTTAATCCTGTTTTCCTTATCGAATTTTACTTGTTCAAGAATATCATCCGGTACGGAGAATAATTTCAATTGATGTCTCGTATATCCGGTCAACTCCATAATCCTGTTTTCTTCCTCTCCCGTTATCTCCTCAATATATTCATGATATATAACCATCGGTATCAATCCAAACGGGCCGGCTGAAATTGTTTTTTTCATAAGTAATCCCTTTATACGTTCTTCGACTTTGGGATCATCAATGAATTTCATAATATCATCATAATCGTATTTTGTACCTTTTGTGCCGCCGTCTACGTGAATCAGATCATAGTAGTCACTATAACCGTGTTCATTTGCATAATATGTTAAAAAACGGTTAAACGACCGACGGTCAACTAAATGCATATATTTCTGTGAAACTTTTGATTCTTTCAGTAATCTAATTACATCCGGATCCTGAGCATATCCATATTTTTTATCAATAATATTCAATATTTCCTCTATATTTATCATCTTTATATCCATATTCAGCCTCCCCTTGACTCAATCTATTGTGACAGTGATATCGTGGTCCGATTATGATAGGATATTTTTGGGTCATTTATCATCTGTCTCAATTATACACCCGATTGTTTATAGAATCAAGAGGTTTGAAATGTTGTTTATATCCGATATCTTTTCAAAAAAGAATATCGAACATTGGGTAAAAAGTGGTATACTCGGATTAGACGAAATAGTGCCTTCAGGAAGTGAGGTGCTAATGTCAAAGATCCTTGATAATGTACATATGCACAAGATTACCCAGACAAGTGACGGACGTTGGGCTACCTATGTTCCCGATCCGACGAAACACTCGGGACTAAAACAGGTTCGTAAGGGTACAAAGTCTGAGTTATATGCTTTTCTCATAGAGTTCTATGGTCTGTTGCCGGAACAAGCAGCAGAAAAAACCATCGGGAATGTGTTTCTTGAGTGGATCGAGTATAAGCGGGAGTTTACAAAGGCAACCTATAAGCCTCTTTCCCCTTCCACTATCAGGCGCTATGAACTTGATTATCAGAAGTATCTCGAAAACACTGAACTGAGCAAGGCTCCGATCGGCCTTGATGATATGACACTTGAGCAGCATCTGATCCAGATCGTATCATCTTTAAAAATGACACCCCGGGCATTCGGCAATCTGTTCGGTTACCTGAATCAGATGTTCAAGTTTGCAGTACGCAAGAGGTATATCGTGACTGATCCTATGACCTTTGTTGACAAGAATCGTATCATGAGCTTCTGCTGTGCGGCTCCTCCGAAGAAGGACAGCGAACGTATCATTTCACTTGACGATCTTCACAAGTTCCTTCTCTCGGTTAATGAGCATCTGGAAAAATACCCGGATTACATGCCCGATTATGCAATACTGTTGGGTGCACTTACCGGTATGCGTATCGGCGAGATCGTAGCCCTGAAATGGGAGTGCGTGGATGATGATTTCATTCACGTGGATTACTCTGAGCACAGGCATGATTACGGGGATCACAGTGAGATTGTGGTCGGCGAACCTAAAAGCCGTAAGCATCGTCTCGTTCCTGTTACAAAGGATATCTCTGATCTGCTTGATACCGTTCGCAGCCACTCTGTTGACGACACATGGGTATTTGCCGACAAGGGTGGCAGGATTACCGAGAATGCTGTAAGTGATGCATGTCGCAGACGTTCAAGTGAAGCAGGAATACAAAGAACCAGTATTCACGAGATCAGAAGAACCGTTTCATCGTATCTGAACACCATGCTGCCCCGTGAAGCCGTTGCCAACATGCTCGGACACCTTCCTACGACAAATGAGCGTTTCTATGATTACGATATCAGTTCACGCACGGTCAAGGTTGAGGCTCTTGAGAAGCTTTCAGACAACATCATCAACTTTTCTGCTTACAGACAAGATGAGAAAGTCAGAAAAGCCCGCTAAATCAACGTTTCTTGCAATCTGTCATAATTTGTCATAATATTTCGGGTAATCTTGAAGCAAACAAAAAACACGGAAATCCCAGTAAAATCAATGGGTTTCCGCATTCTTTTCTTAGCGCAGACGGAGGGATTCGAACCCTCGTGCCCCGGAGGGCAAACGCATTTCGAGTGCGCCCCGTTATGACCACTTCGATACGTCTGCAAACATATCCACAATTATAAATCGTAAATCAAATCAAAGTCAACCGTGGTGCAGTGGGACAGGGGACGTTTCTCTGTCCCACAATTATGTCAATCAAAATATGCAAAAACCAATGCTTATTCCTGGGGATTGGTTTGTACAAATGGTTTACATAAAAGTGGACAGAGAAACGTCCCCTGTCCCACACTGTTACTTGGGTCTGTGCCTCTGTTTTTTATCGGGAAATTGTGGTAAAATATACGGTGCTTTACTTGTAATTCACCATTTAGGGAACATACTTTAAGGAATCGCGCAAAAGGGACTGCAAAATGTGCAGAAAAGACCGGATATGCGCAGAATGGGGGACAGGATGAAAAGAGTAGGATTTTTAACCAGCGGAGGAGACTGCCAGGCGCTCAATGCAGCCATGAGAGGAGTCGTCAAATCACTTGTAAACAGTGGAGAGCAGATCGAGATGTTCGGCTTTTTTGACGGATACAAGGGTCTCATCTACGGAAACTACAGGATGCTCGATATTTCTGATTTTTCAGGCATCCTCACAAGAGGCGGGACCATTCTCGGAACATCCAGGGTTCCCTTCAAGACCATCAAGGAACCGGACGAGAACGGACTTGACAAGGTTGAGTCCATGAAGCACTGGTACTACAAGCTCAGGCTTGACTGCCTCGTTATCCTCGGCGGAAACGGCACCCACAAGACGGCCAATCTCCTTTCAGAGGAAGGGCTCAATGTGGTGACCCTTCCAAAGACCATTGACAATGATCTTTGGGGAACAGACATGACCTTCGGATTCCAGAGTGCTGTGGATATAGCCACCCAGACCATAGATTATATCCATACCACAGCTGATTCACACGGAAGGGTTTTCATAGTGGAGATCATGGGCCACAAGGTCGGATTCCTGCCCTTGAATGCAGGTATGGCCGGCGGAGCGGATATCATCCTGATACCTGAGACCCCATATGACATCAACAAGGTTGTTGATGCAATCAATCTGAGGAAGGAAAGAGGCGCGAAATTCACTATCATAGTTGTTGCCGAGGGCGCCATCAGCAAAGAGGACGCAAAACTTTCAAAGAAGGAATACAAGGAAAAACTTGAGGGATCCAAATACCCTTCAGTCTCATACGAGATAGCAGCAAAGATCCAGAAAAAGACCGGCAAGGAAGTCAGGGTAACGGTACCCGGACACATCCAGAGAGGCGGAAGCCCCGATTCCTACGACAGGGTATTTGCTTCAAGGCTTGGAGCTGAGGCCGGCGCCCTGATACTGAAGGGCGAGTACGGATTCATGGTCGGCTACAAAAACCGTGAGATAGTAAAGGTTCCCCTGCAGGATGTTGCAGGCAAGCTCAAGATGCTTGCTCCCGATGCGGCCATAATAAAAGAAGCAAAGATGCTCGGGATCAGTTTCGGAGATTAAAACCTTGGCGTATCAGGCTCTGTACAGAAAGTTCCGTCCGGAAACCTTTGACGAGGTAGTCGGACAGGACGCTGTAGTTACAACACTTAAAAATCAGATAAAAACAGAAAGGATAGGTCATGCCTATCTTTTCTGCGGTACCAGGGGTACAGGAAAGACCACGGTCGCAAAGATCTTTGCCCGCGCCGTAAACTGTCTTGAACCGCGCGAGGACGGCAGTCCCTGCATGGAATGTGAGATGTGCAAAGGGATCCGTGATGGATCGCTGATGAACCTCATCGAGATCGATGCGGCATCAAACAACGGTGTTGACAGTATCAGGACCATTGTTGACGAGGTTTCCTATTCTCCGGCAAAGGGAAAATACAAGGTCTATATCATAGACGAGGTCCACATGCTCTCGACGGGCGCTTTCAATGCGCTCTTAAAAACCCTTGAAGAACCGCCGGCATATGTGATCTTCATACTGGCGACGACAGAACCGGGAAAGCTTCCCATCACCATCCTTTCAAGATGTCAGAGGTATGACTTCAAAAGGATGTCCATAGACACGATGACCGACAGGATGAGAAAGCTGACAGGACTTGAGGGAAATGAGGTTGAGGAAAGGGCGCTTCGGTTTATTGCCAGACTTGCGGACGGTTCCATGAGAGATGCGCTGTCCCTGCTTGACAGATGCCTGGCCTTCAATTTCGGTCAGACTCTGA
Organism: uncultured Lachnospiraceae bacterium; assembly: GCA_947166195.1. Taxonomy (GTDB): domain Bacteria; phylum Bacillota; class Clostridia; order Lachnospirales; family Lachnospiraceae; genus NK4A144. Next base: position 6,993 of record CAMVDF010000050.1, on the reverse strand, counting down.
CCTATGACAAGGCTCTGGATGTTCTCGGAGCAGTAGACACTTCCGTCTATGTCAGCTTTATGGATCTCATAATAAAAAATGATCTTGCCGGAGCCATCAGACTCCTGGATGACAGCATCATGAGAGGGAGGGAGATAAACACCTTCGTAAACGATCTGATCTGGCATATGAGAAATATGCTGTTGCTTTCCACCTCTCAGGACAGCAAGGCGGATATAGCCGATGTCCTCGGAGTGTCGACAGACACCCTTGATATAATAAAAGAAAGCGCAAAAAAAACCGATCCGGAGGCACTCATGAGATATATCAGGATACTCTCGGATCTGTCGGGACAGCTGCGGTACTCTTCCCAGAAAAGGGTGCTGGCCGAGATAGCGATAGTGAAGCTTACAAGACCCCGCATGGATGACGATCTGGACTCTGTCAAGCAGCGTCTGGTCCAGGTGGAAAGAAAGGTCAACAGGATAGAGGCTGAGGGAGTAAAGACCACCGTGGTCGCGGAAAGCACAAAGCCAAAGGTGAAACCTCCGGCCCCCGAGGCCCTTGAAGAGGATGTTAAGCTTGCAGTATTCAACTGGAAAAGGATAATCGAGAATTCCCACCCGACTCTGAAGTCCTTTCTTGAAAAGACAACCCCGTCAACAGACGGAAAGGTATTTGTGATCAAATGTGAGGACAGTGTGACGGAAGGGATATTGAAGGATCCGGGGAATATTGAACTGATAAATGAGGCTTTTGAGGAAGTGATCCACAAAAGGACGGAGTTTCGCATATGTCTTTCGGGAAAGTCTGAAGGAAAAGAAGATCCTTTACCCGATCTTTCCGATTATATCGAATTTGAGATAGAAAACCTTGAAGATAATGAAAATGAGGAGGAGGACTGATGGCAAAAAGAGGTGGATATCCCGGAGGAATGATGCCGGGAAACATGAACAACCTGATGAAGCAGGCTCAGAGGATGCAGCAGAAAATGGCTGAGCAGCAAAAAGAGCTTGAGACAAAGGAGTATACAGCATCGACCGGAGGCGGAGCCGTTGAGGCTACAGTATCCGGAAAAAAAGAACTCATTTCTTTGAATATCAAGCCTGAGGCCTGCGACCCCGATGATGTGGAGATGCTCCAGGATATGATCATAGCAGCAGTAAATGAGGCAATGAAACAGGCAGATGATGCATCCGATGCTGCCATGGGGTCTCTTACCGGCGGATTGGGTGGTTTGTTCTAAATGAATCTGTATTCCGGAAAAATGAACAGGCTCGTGGAGGAACTTTCGTCCCTGCCGGGCATAGGCTACAAGTCGGCGGGAAGACTGGCTGACTATCTCATCAGGCAAAATGAGGAGAGGGTGAAAAGCCTGACGGATGCCATCACGGATGCCAGGCAGAATGTGAGGTTCTGCAGCATATGCTATACCCTGACAGACAGTGAGACCTGCCCCATATGCGCAGATACGGCCAGGGATCATACTACCATAATGGTCGTGGAGGACACGAGAGATCTGGCGGCATACGAAAAAACCGGAAAATACAACGGGGTATATCATGTCCTGCAGGGAGCCATATCTCCGATGATGGGAATAGGACCCTCTGATATCAAACTTAAGGAGCTTATCGAAAGGCTTGAAAAGGAGGACATAAAAGAGGTTATCATAGCGACCAATTCCTCTCTTGAGGGGGAAACGACAGCCATGTACATCAGCAAGCTGATCAAGCCCACCGGCATAAAGGTAAGCCGCATAGCAAGCGGAGTTCCGGTAGGCGGGGATCTGGAGAATATAGACGAGATAACGCTTCTGCGCGCACTGGAAGGAAGGATAGAATTATAATTTTATAAGGAGGTATTTTTTCATGGAGTACAAGGTCTTTGAGCTGACGGGCAAAAACGGGATGAAGGCAAAGGTCACTGAGTTCGGAGCGATCCTGATGGATCTGTTTGTGCCTGCATCAGACGGCAGTACAAAGGATGTCGTGATGGGCTTTGAAAAGCCGGAGGATTACAACAACAATCCCTGCTTTTTCGGAGCTTCCATCGGAAGGAGCGCAAACAGGATCAATAACGCAAAGTGTGTGATCGACGGAAAGGAATACAGCCTTGCGGTAAATGACGGAAAGAACAATCTTCACACCGACATGGACAAGGGATTTCACAAGGCACACTGGGAAGGAAAAAAGAACGATTCCGACAACAGCGTGACTTTCTCATATCTCAGTCCGGAGGGAGACTGCGGCTTCCCGGGTGAGGTGAAGATGAAGATAACCTACAGGATCGATAATGAAAACGGACTTGAGATCCATTATGAAGGAGACTGTGACAAAACAACTCTCCTCAACTGTACCAACCATTCATATTTCAATCTGAGCGGGGATCTGTCATCATCCATACAGGATCATGAGCTGAAGCTTCTTGCATCACACTATACCCCTGTTGTGGCGGGAGCCATCCCCACGGGAGAGCTTGCCGATGTCAAAGGCACGGTATTTGATTTCACCGATTTCAGGCAGGTAGGGAAAAACATAGATGATGATGTTGAACAGCTCAGGCTGGTTCAGGGATATGACCACAATTTTGCCTTGGATCATAAAACAGGATCCTTTGACAGGGTTGCCGAGTTAAAATGTGACAGGACAAGGATAAAGATGGATGTCTATACGGATCTGCCGGGCATACAGTTTTATGCGGGAAACTGCATCTCACCCCAGACAGGAAAGGGCGGCGTGAAGTATGACAGGAGACAGGCTCTCTGCCTTGAGACTCAGTTTTTCCCCGATTCCATCAATCAGGAAAATTTTGAGAAGCCCGTATTCGGTCCCGAAAAAAGGTATGATACCAAAACAGTCTACAGATTCAGTACATATTGATCTACGGAGGAGTTCAAAGGATGCTTGAAGAATTAAAAAATGAAGTATATGAAGCAAACATGCTGCTCCCCAAATATGGTCTCGTGACCTTTACCTGGGGAAATGTCAGCGGAGTTGACAGGGAGAAAAAGCTTTTTGTCATCAAGCCCAGCGGAGTGGAATATGAAAAGCTCACTCCCGATGACATGGTAGTCGTTGACTTTGACGGTAACAAGGTTGAGGGAAGGTACAATCCATCCTCCGATACCGCAACCCATGCCGAACTCTACAGGTGCTTTGATGATATAGGCGGTGTCGTCCATACTCATTCATCCTGGGCCACCAGCTGGGCACAGGCCGGCAGGAGCATACCCTGCTACGGAACCACACATGCGGATTATTTCTATGGCAGCATCCCGTGCCTAAGGGTTCTCACAAAGGAAGAGATGGATGAGGGCTATGAAAAAAACACAGGTGTGCTGATCACTGAATATTTCAAGGATAAAGATCACAATGCTGTTCAGGGAGTTCTCTGCAAAAACCACGGACCCTTCTGCTGGGGAAAAAATGCCGAGGATTCGGTGCATACTGCCGTGGTCCTCGAGGAGGTGGCAAAGATGGCTGCCCGTACAGAGACGGTCAACCCGAAGGTTGAGCCCACCCCGCAGCATCTCATGGACAAGCATTACTACAGGAAGCACGGAGCAAACGCTTACTACGGACAGAAATAGAAAAGATCAAACAAAGAAAGGAAGGAAAAAATGGACAAAAAGGAATTACTAAAGACTGCCGTAAAGGTACGGAAAGGTATAGTGACAGCAGTCCACGGCGCAAAAGCCGGCCATCCGGGCGGATCTCTTTCCGCAGCGGATATCTTCACCTATCTCTACTTTGAGGAAATGAAGGTCGATCCGAAAAATCCGAAGGATCCTGACCGTGACAGGTTTGTGCTCTCAAAGGGACACACTGCCCCGGGACTTTATTCCGCACTTGCATACAGGGGATTTTTCCCTGTAGAGGATCTGCCTACACTCAGGCATCTGGGATCATATCTCCAGGGACATCCGGATATGAAGCATATCCCCGGAGTAGATATGTCCAGCGGGTCTTTGGGACAGGGACTGTCCGCAGCCTGCGGCATGGCTCTTGCGGGCAAGCTTGATAATAAAAACTACAGGGTCTACTGCCTCTGCGGAGACGGCGAGATCCAGGAGGGACAGATCTGGGAGGCTGCCATGTTTGCGGGAGCCCGTAAGCTTGACAATCTCTGCGTGATAGTTGACAACAACAATCTCCAGATCGACGGACCGATAACAGAGGTCTGCGATCCCTATCCCATCGACAAAAAATTCGAAGCCTTCAACTTCCATGTGATAAATGTGGCTGACGGAAATGACATGGACCAGTTAAAGAGTGCTTTTGATGAAGCAAAGACCGTGAAGGGTAAGCCTGTCTGCATAGTAGCAAAGACTGTGAAGGGCAAGGGGGTTTCCTTCATGGAGAATCAGGTCGGTTGGCACGGCAAGGCACCCAATGATGAGGAATATGCAACAGCCATGTCAGATTTAGAGAAATTGGAGGCGGCATTATGAGTGAAGAGATAAAAAAGATCGCGACACGTGAAAGCTATGGCAACGCTCTTGCAATGTACGGTGAGGAATACCCGAATCTTGTAGTGCTGGATGCGGATCTTGCCAATGCGACAAAAACAGGAGTTTTCCAGAAAAAATATCCCGACAGGCATATTGACTGCGGCATAGCCGAGGCTGATATGACAGGTATAGCCGCAGGACTTGCTACCTGCGGAAAGATACCCTTCATCAGTTCCTTTGCGATGTTTGCCGCAGGAAGAAACTTTGAGGTGGTCAGAAACTCCATCGGCTATCCTCATCTGAATGTCAAGATAGGGGCAACACATGCAGGTATTACCGTAGGTGAGGACGGGGCTTCACATCAGGCACTCGAGGATATAGCCCTCATGAGGACCATCCCCGGGATGACAGTCGTATGTCCCAGTGATGATATTGAAACCAAGGCAGCGGTCAAGGCAGCACTTGAGATGGACGGTCCCTTCTATATGAGGACCAGCCGTGCAGCATCCCCCGTGTTCAATGACAATCCCGATTACAGATTTGAGCTCGGAAAGGGCATCACACTGAAGGATGGAAAGGATATAACCATCATAGCCACGGGTGTTGAGGTGAGCTACTCCATGGAAGCAGCAAAAATGCTTGAAGCCGATGGCGTAGATGCCAGGGTCATAAACATCCATACCATCAAGCCTATCGATGAAGATATCATAGTGAAGGCTGCAAAAGAAACAAAAAAGATATTCACGGTGGAGGAGGCTTTTGTCACCGGTGGACTGGGAAGTGCAGTTACAGAGGTGGTTTCCGAAAAGAACCCGGCGACGGTTCACAGGCTTGGAATGCAGGATGTATTCGGAGAGTCGGGATCATGGTCGGCTCTTCTTGAAAAATACGAGCTTGATGCAAAGGGAATATACAATCAGATCAAAAAATTACTGTGATAAATGGCAGAAAACGACAGATTCAGTGTAGTAAAAAATGAAAACAGATCCGGGGCGGCGCCGGAGCTTGCTATACTTGCCCACCGTCTCGGAAAAGTGATCGGGGCCGCTGTACTGGCAGCGGTCCTGATCGCGGTTATGATCCTTCTGAACAGAGATTACCAGAATACGATCTATTCAGACTACGAGATCATAAAAAAGACCGTGAGGCAGGATTCCGATGCATCCAGATACCTCGCCTACAATGGTCATGTTCTGAAATACAGTCAGGACGGAGCGGAAGCTTTTGACGGAACTGACAAGGTGCTGTGGAATGTGACCTACGAGATGCAGGAACCCCGTGTTGCGACCTGCGGGGATTTTGTTGCCCTGGGAAATGCCAGGGGAACAGAGCTCATAGTCATCGATTCCGCCGACAATCTGAACCGTATACAGACAAAGATGCCGGTGCTCAACTTCTGCGTATCAAAGCAGGGGGTAGTGGCTGCTGTTCTTGAGGATACGGGTTTCACCTGGATCAAGTTGTATGACAGCAAGGGAACACAGCTTGCATCAGTCCGCTGCTCCATGTCAGAAAGCGGCTATCCCATGGACATCAGCCTTTCCGAAAGCGGATATTTGCTGGCGGTATCCTATGTCAGGACAGAGGGTGAAAAGGTGAAAAGCTCTGTTGCCTTTTACAATTTCGGAGATGTGGGAGCAAACGAGAACGACCACTATATGAGCGGATATGATTTTGATGATACCATCATCCCCAGAGTCCATTTCATGAATGATCACGCAGCATTTGCCATGGGGGATAACAGGCTGGTATTCTTTTCTGGCGACCAGAAGCCTGAAAAGATCCGGGAGTATGATTTTGACAGACATATTGAATCCGTGTTTTACGGGGACGGAAAGGTGGCTGTCATTTACAAGCTTTCCGGAGATGATCAGAATACAGCTGATATATACGATATGACAGGTGAATTGATACTGTCACAGAGATTTGACCTTGAATATTCGGATGTGGTCCTGTCAGATGACAGATTCATCGCATATAACGATAAGCGGTGCCTTATCATGAATATGAAAGGAAAGATCAAATTTGAGGGCTTCTTTGAGGATCCTACCATTCTCTGTGCACCTGCCGATGACCCCAGGAGATTTGTGCTTGTAAACAGGGAGACGGCCCAGCTTATCAAATTGGTTAAATGACGGGAAACATAGTTTTTATATTTATAGTAATAGCGGTTTTTATTTCATCCCATGTAGGCGGGAAAAAGGGATTCTTTGAGATGATGGTCCCGATCCTTTCCATTCTGGGAACTCTTTTTCTTCTGGCGGCCGTGATGCCTGAATTTGCGGAAAGACTGAAGGAGGATGCGTCAAAGCTTTCTCTGCGGGAAGTGGTCATTGATATCATAGCCTTTGCAGTCACTTTTTTTCTGATGAGGCTCATATTCAGATATATCCTGAAGTTTCTGTCTCCCATAGCAGAGCTTCCGGTACTGGGAGAGATCAACAGGCTTTTGGGTTTTGTTGCGGGATTTGTGTTCGGAGTACTTGCTGTATGGCTGGTCTTTTTCTTCATCATATTTTTCCTGGGAGAGTCCAATATCAGCCTGGAACTGTGGTCGATGCTGG
>CAMVDF010000049.1 GCA_947166195.1 uncultured Lachnospiraceae bacterium | reverse complement strand
TCTTTTGTTTTCTGTCAAAAATGACCAGAAGTCGTTTTATATTTGCCATGTCAGACTTATTATATGTCACCCTATCGGATCTAACAACCAGCCTCCGGATCTTTTATAGTCGTTTATAGTTTTTTATAATTTTTGTCGATCAGCACCGCACGGTATACCCTGTGAAGCAGTTCCGCCAGTCTCTTATTATCCCGCAGGAATTCAAAGAAGGCGAATACGGGATAACCCGCTCTCATGTGCTTTTTGATGCATCTGTCGGCCTCCGCCCTGTAGGCAGCCTTGTTTATGACTGAGGCTCCGTCAAGGGGATAAAATGCTATCGGAAAGCCAAGGCATTTCATCTTCATCCTTCTGTCATGGAGTCCCACGCGGAGCATCCATTCCCTGTCTGCACAGATCGAATAGGAGATATCAAAATGCTCCCTTCGCAAAAGCTTCGCCGCAACAAAAAGAGCCTGGTGATTGATGCAGTCACCCGTAAGGAAATACAGCCTGTTTGCACAGAGTTTTCCGTATTTTCGAAGTTCCTCCGATCCGTCCTCATTGATATATATGATATCCCCGTAAAGAGCGGCCGCCCTTGACTCAGCTGCTGCAAGAGCCACCCTAGATATCACAAAGCTGCTGGCAAAGTAGTCCCCTGAATTCAGGAAATTCACATAATCTCCCGTTACCAGCCTCATGGCCTGATTCATGGCATCATAGATCCCGCCGTCTTTTGATGAAACATACCTGATGAAGGGATATGCCGAAGCAGCATCCTTTATTATCTCAAGTGTTCCGTCTGTCGAACCGCCGTCCTTTATCACATATTCGATGTTGCCGTAATCCTGTTCTATTACCGAATCAATGGTTTTTCTGATGCCTGAGGCATCATTTTTCACCACCGTAACGATTGTCATCCTGAGTTTTTTCAAGTTCTACTCTCCCGTAATACTTTTATACCTGAATCCATCAGAAAAATCCTTCCCTCTCATTTCCGTTTCTTTTATATTACTCTTTAAGGGTACTGCCGGAAACTGGTGATATATAGGGTATTCCGACAGGTTCGCACCCTTCACCGGAGTATAAATGATAAACTCTTTTCCATCCGCTGAAAGGATCTCATTTTCCCTTCCTTCATTCAGCGGATAATCTTCGGGAAAAATTATCTTACAATTGTATGTGTCATATGTCGACACCAGATTAAAAAGCATTACAGCAATAAAAATCCCTGTCAATCCGGCAAAGCATGCTCTCATTCCCTTGTCTGTATACATCATACTGACTGCCGGAACAAGAACAACCAAAGGCATTCCATATCTTATTATCGGCGCCGTAAAAAGCCAATACGACCATGCCACGACCGTCACAACCACCAGAAACATTCCTGCATCCATATATTTCTTTTTGATACTTCCGATGAGGACCGAAATATCAAAAACAATGGCAGCAAGATCGATCAGAATATAAAGCTTGTATTCACTGTCAAGCAGCTGCCACCATCGGTGTATCCATACGGAAAATCCGCTGTCATACAATTCTTTGTCCGTCATACCTCTGCCCCAGGCCATTATCTCTTTGCTCTCGTAGGCAGCCTTCTGTGCCGGTATCTTCCAGTCAAAACTGAAGAGATCGATTCCCGGGAAAGGATACAGCAGATATCCCGACTGTATGATATTTCTGGCAAAAAACGGAGCTATCACCAATGTTCCCGACAAAAGCATGGTGATCATCCCCCTCCATTTTCTCTCTTTCACGAAGATGTACAAAGGATACAGACAAAGCATTACAAACGGAAGAGCTGACAGCTTCAACGTAACCAGATATACAGTGATCACACCCAAAAAAGCCGTGTTTTGAAGTCTGTCATCCCTTCCCTCCTCTGCTGCCTCAGTCCACCTGGTCATCACATATATGAGAATGAGCAGAGTCAGAATGTCAGAACAGGGCGATGAAATATAACCCACCGTGTACAGAACATAAAAGAAGGTGATCATCCTGACCAGATCTGATGCACATACTCTTTTTGTATCAAAGATCTTCATCGTTCCAAAAGAATACGCTGAAGCAAGAAAACAGAACAGGCCATTCAATACGTGAAGCGATCTTCCCATCAGTCCTCTGAGACTGAACAGTGCCTGCAGACAGAAAAATGAGCTGTTGTAGGCAAGCCTCGCGTGAAGATTCCCCAGCCCCTTCACAGCACCGTACAGTTCATTCCACTCGATTGCCTGCGCATGATAAAGATATGAATCCACATGCTCTACCTTCAATGTCGCCGCCATCAAAAAAAAGAAACCAAAGACCAGGCATACAAAACCTCTCCACATGGGTATTCCGGGATGTGAGAATCTCTTTATCGATTTTATTATATCTTTTCTGCATATGACCAGAGCTACTGCATCGATGAGAACCAGCGTCAGCGTACAAAGCACACCAACCTTATAAAACAGACTAAAGGTCTGCGAGTATACCGTACAGAAAATAATGCCGGATACTATGATCTCATCCCCCTTTTTAGGGCACCATCCGCTTACTGTTCCAATGAACTTTTTTACCAGCATACCGGTCAGAAAGAAAGATGTAAAAGCCCATGTCCAGTTAACGAGAGTAATAATCATATCTTTTTCTCTTCCTCTCCTGTTTCATCTGTGCCTTTACCTGTCTCATTTTCAGACTTTTCAAAATTTATCCTCCTCTCCTCCACCACCAGCGGCCTGTGCATGATACGCGTATTTATGTTGAGGATGTATTCTCCCAGGAAGCCTATGAAGAAAAGCTGGATGGAGCCCAGCAGGAACACTCCGATGATCATGGGTGCATAACCGGCCTGGAAGCTGTCCCAGTGAGTGAGTTTCAGGATCAGAAACACAAGTGCCACTATGAAACTCACTGCTCCGATGGCAAAGCCTGCCCAGGTGGCAAGACGCAGTCCCACCTTGGTGTAGGAAGTGATAGAAAGCATCGCCGCATCATAGAGCAGATAGAAATTGTTGTGGGTCTTTCCTGCCCGCCTTTCGTTCTGTGTGTACGGGATATCCTTGCGCTTGAAATTGTATTCAGCAACTATCCCCCTCAAAAAAGGTATGGGATCGTCAAGCTGACTGATGAGGTTGATAAACGACCTGTCATACAGTCCCGTTCCCGTAAAATGCTCTATCATCTTGACCGAGGACATATTCCTGATAACCTTGTAGTAGCAGCTCCTGAGGAAATATATGATGCCGTTTTCTTTGCTGCTTGTCTTGATAGCGCTTACGATCTTGTAACCCTTTTCCCATTCCTCCACAAATCTTGGGATGAGTTCCGGTGGATCCTGAAAATCACAACACATGGAGATCGTACAGTCTCCCGTGGTCTGGCACATGCCGTAGAAGGGAGAATTGAACTGCCCGAAATTTGTCACATTGAGGATAGCCTTGATCTTTTTGTTTGCGGCACAGATCTCCTCCAGCTTCTCTCTGGTACCGTCCTCGGAGCAGTTGTCTATGAATACAAGCTCATAATCATAGCGTGACAGCTCCTCTTCCATGATCTTTACCACAGCCTCTGATATAGGCTTCACATTTTCAACTTCATTGTAGCAGGGTATCAGAATGCTTATCTTTTTCATCACATCGTCCTGTTTACTTTCTCTTTGAGTGAATCCGCATTTGCCTTTTTGATGAACATCTCGTAGGCGATGCGGAAAAGCCTGATAAATATCTTTCCCGGAAGTATACGGTACAGTACCTTTTCAAATCGAAGCACCGCACCTGCATCCGACCTTTTTTTCTCATATCCCTTCCATGGCGACAAAGCCAGATATTTGTCAAAGAGGTCATTATCCGGGTGAAGGTTCCCCTCGTGCCACGGGAACTCTCCAACAAACCTGAAGAAATGATATATCACCGGTTCCCTGACGCTCTCTCTGATCTCACCGAAGCTGTAATATCCCTCCGGTCCGAAAGTCTTCATGTAATCCGCGGTATTGAAGGCCAGGAGCACCGGCTGCATGTTGTACTTCGGAGGAAGCTTCAGTATCTCTCCCTTCAGCACCACATTTATGAGATCCTGATCCGGCGAAGGATACCAGGCCCGTACATTTTTCACATGTTCGGCTATCCTTTCAGAGCAGTGCCTCTTTCTCCACTCCTCCAGATCAAATAGCATCATCCCCGAATTAAAATACGGTTCTGCCGCCTCAAATCCCAGCCGCAGCTTGTGCTTTCTGACCAGGGAATCAAGTACCATTGCCACAGGGTAACCTTCCATATCTGTTTCGACCAGTTCATCCAGTTCCCCGTCGACAATAGTATCCGAATCAAGGTACAAAAGCCTCTTTGAATCTATCTGAGGCAGGGATCCTGCAAAAAGCCTCATATTTGCCGCATAGGATCCCCTGTATGACGGCATCCCTATCTCCTTCATCATCCCGAGAAGTCTTTCGGAATCAACGAAGATCATCTCTCTTTCATGTCCTGCTGCAAATCCAAGGAGCCTGTCCTTTGTACTCTGTGACAGATCCTCTCCCAGAATGAAGATCCTGATCTCGTCCATGTGTCTGTTGTTTTCAAACACGGATGCAATGGATGTTCCCGCAAATGGAGCATATTTTTCATTGAACTGATAGAGTATATCCAGTTTTTTCATTTACAGATCAAGCGCCCCGGCATGCACAGCCTCATATTCCTCCCTTGAAAGGAAAGGAAACATATCATCTATATCAGGTGATACCATCTTTCCGTCCTCTGTCATCCTGCTTGAAAGCTTCGGCTCAAAATTCTGTTTTTCATCGACAACAACTTCAATGATTACCGGACCGTTTTCGGCAAATATCCGATCAAATGTTGAAGTATCTGTTTTCTCTATGGAATCTATCCTGAAAAAAGGAACTCCAAAGCCGTATGACAGCCTCTCAAAATCAGGAAAGCTCACTCCGTTCCCGTCACAAACCCCAACAAGCGGCGGCTTAAAAAGGTTTGTCTGGGTCTGTCTGATAGAGTGATATCCGTTATTGTTCAGGATGAAGATCTTGAGGTCAAGCCCGTTGTATACCGCAGTCTGCAGTTCCTGCAGGTTCATCATGAAACTTCCGTCGCCGTCTATACAGGCAGTTCTTTTTTCTCCCCTGCATATTGAGACACCCACCGATGCCGGAAATCCGTAGCCCATGGCCGCACATCCCGAATTGGTGAAAACCCTCTGGTCCCGCTTCATCTCAAATGCCTGAAAAGTCTGTACACAAGCTGCGCCATTCCCGCAGATCACCGCGTCTCCTTCAGAAAGGTACTCTGAAATCCGCTTAATAAAAGCGTACGGATTCAACGGTCTGCCGCCTTCCAGATATTCAGGCAGACAGGCCGGATATCTGTGATTGATATCCCTGCACCAGGCTGTCCATTTTCCGTGATCTGCTGTCTTTTCCTTTGAATGAAGGATTATGTCTTTCAGTACATCCTTTACATCCGCATGTACCGGCATATCTATCTTTACCGTGGGCTTTTGAAGCTCCGCCTCATCTATATCCACCATTATCCTGTATGCGTTTTTTGCAAAGTTATGTTCGTTATAACTTATGATCCTGATGTTCATGCGGCATCCCAGAACCAGCAGCAGATCCGCGCTCTGTACGGCAAAGTTCCCGCCTCTGGTGCCCACACTGCCGGGACGACCGGCAAAATACGGACTGTCATCGGGTATGAGATCATTTGCATTCCAGGCTGTGACAACCGGTATCTTCAGGGCATCTATACATTCCAGAAATTCTTTGTGGGCATTTCCGAAATAGATCCCTTCTCCCGCAAGGATGAGGGGTCTCTTTGCTTCATTTATCTTTTCAATGATCTTTCCTGTCAAAGCTTTGTTATAAACAGGGTTTTCCACTTCATCATCATCCCTGCCGTCATAACCGTACAGATCATCCGTTTCCACATATGCTCCCTGTACATCAAGGGGCACATCTATCCATACCGGACCCTTTCTTCCGTTTGTGGCTAGAAAAAATGCCTTTTCAAGGTGATATTCGATCTCGTAGGGGTCCGTCACCATAACAGCATATTTGGTCATGTTTGAAACACTTTTTACTATGTCATACTCCTGGTCTCCAAGCTGACGCAGAGGCAGATCATATGCCCCCACAGTAGTCGCCCTCTTCACCTGTCCTGATATCACAAGCATCGGGACCGAATCCAGATATCCTCCCAGAACTCCCGTGATGGCATTGGTGCCGCCGGGTCCGGAGGTCACGCAGACTGCCGCGATCCGTCCGCTGTATCTGGCATAGGCCTCGGCAGCTATGGCTGATGCCTGCTCATGATGGTTATATATACAGTGCAGGTTCTTATTATGCCCAAAAGAATCGTTGAGGTGCATCGCTCCCCCGCCTGTTACCGTGAAAACAGTCTGTATTCCCTTTGTGACCAGAAAATCCGCTATGATCTCCGATACCTTTTTTTTCATAATTCCAGCAGCTCCTTTGGCGAGTCTATCGCAACTGCACCCTCATAAAACTCCACATCTTTCCTGTTTGCAAAACCGCATCCGTAGGTGACACCGGCAAAAGCAGTCCCTGCATCCCTCGCACCCAGTGCGTCAAAATCCGTATCACCAACCATCAGTGTCTCGCTGCTTGTACATCCGCACTCTTCCATGCACATATTTATGATGCCGGCTTTTGTACGTTTTCCCTCGGGATCGCTTCCATGGAGGCTGTCGAGAAACACATCATATCCGAAATGTCTGCAGAGTTTTTCGGCCATCCACTCTTTTTTGTAAGTAGCAAGAGCCAGCTTCATACCGCGCTTTTTCAGTTCCGAAAGAGTTTCCCTCATACCCTCGTATTCTTCGGTCTGATACAGGTAGTCATCCTCCCCGTAATAACCTCTGAACTGATTTGAAAGTTTTTTTGACTCTTCCCTGCTGACTCCATATACCCTGACAAAGCTGTCCTCTATGGGGGGACCGATGAAGGAATCGCAGATCTCTTCCGATGGTCTTTCAAGCCCCGTCTCATCCATCGTCTTCATGATCGCCTTCATGATCCCGGGTTTTGTATTAAATAGCGTCCCGTCCAGATCAAAGATGACGAGTTTAATATTGTTCATATTTTGACTCCGTCACAAAGATGATCTCCGTCCCTTTTTTGGTGAGATCCCGTATCACCTTTGCAGTATATTCGTTCAGCTCCAGCGCATAATTGTGGGCAAAATCATATTCCATGTCTTCATTGTAATAGTTTACCCTGGCCTCACCGGAATAACCGTCAAAGCCTGCAAGAGCTATTTTTTTCACTCCGAGATCCGACAGCAGCCGTAAAAGCATCGGCAGAGAATTGTCCGGGATAGAACAGTCCTCGTCAATGAGGGAGCTGTAATCTATCACACTGTCAAAGCTTCCTCTGGCGCTGGTGACATTTGATGTGGCGATCACCTTCAGCCCGTTTTCCCGCAATCTTTCAAGCGATGAAGACAGCTGCATATACCTCTTTGAATTTGAAAGAAAGATATAATCAGAACCTATGCCGTCAAAGTTCGTATTTATCGACATTATGACCGGCTTTTCATCCTTTATGTATGAATCAATGACTTTTCTTTTTGAAATGACCGATTTTCCCGGACCGGCGATCAGTATCTCCTTCCCTTCAAGTTCTTCTCTTAGCTTTTTTCTTGCAGCGCTGTCATTTATATCGTTCTTCTGATATTCAAGATACAGTCCCTCTATGTACTCCTCGTTAAACGCAAGCCTTTCCTCCGGTTTTATCATCCCGAGGATCTCGTTTATGGATCTGACGGAGAGGGTCTTTTTCTTCATCAGATACTGGCTGTATTTGGGGTGACAGTCGTTTGAGGCGCACAGATAGTACTGCATCTGATATCCCCATGGACTGACGGCATATATATTTCTGATGCAGGTATCTATCATCTCAAGTATCTGATTGGTGTCATATTTCTTTCCCAGATGCGTGTTGGCATACATGGTCAGAAGCTCCAAAGGGCAGTTCCCCGCGCTCTTTCCCATGCCAAAAGCCGAACCGTCTATGAGAAGAGGTCTGTCATCTCTAGTCTCTTCTATGAGGGATATGGAATTTGAATACGCCAGCTGGAAATTATTATGGGCGTGATATCCGATCCTGACATTTCCGTCAAGTCCCTCGTCCATTATGTTGAAATAATGGAGCAGTGCAGAACGGTCCAGCAGTCCGTAAGTGTCAACTATGGACATGGCAAAAAGACCTGAATCATTTATGTCCTTTGTCAGTTCCCTCATTTCCACATCGCTGTAACCGGTAATGGACACAGGCTGGGCAAAGACCAGATAACCCTTTGCTTTCAGAGCGCGGCAAAAGTCCACCGCTTCCTTCCTGGTCTTTTTTTTGATCATGACTCTGATCCCGTCAAGAAGAGAATCCTTTGCTTCACAGATACGCTCTATGGGAACGGTACCGTAATCTATCATGGCAATGAGCTTCGAGTTTCCCTTGTCCACTCCGCCAAAGATCTTTTCGATGCCATCCGTATCGGGAGTAATGGATCTGTCCTTATTAAACTCCACGGAGGAATCTATGAAACCGATCTCTATATGATCGATCCCGGCGGATACCGATCTCTCGAGGAGATTTATGATGTTTCCGTGACCGAAGTTCCAGTCATTTACGAACCCGCCGTCCCGCAGCGTACAGTCCAGCAGACTTACATCCTTCATAATGCCTCTTTTATGGTCTTTACCATATAGTTTATCCTGGCCTCATCCATTCCGGGATAGGTGCCTATCCAGAAGGAACTGTTCATAATAGTGTCCGTGTTTTTCAGGTCTGACACGACCCTGTATGCGTTTTTATTATCCCGGTACTCGTCAAAACATGGGTGGCAGATGAGATTTCCGGAAAAGAGCATCCTGGTCTGAACTCCCTTCTCCTCGATATACCTGACCACTTTTTCTCTGGAAATGTCTTCTCTCACCGTCATCAAAAATCCGAACCACGAGGGTTTGGAGTTTTCCGTCGCCACCGGAAGTATGAGTCTGTCCTGTACATCCGAAAGCCCTTCGTAAAGCATATCAAAGTTTTCTCTCCTTCTTTTTACAAAGGAAGGGAATTTTTCCAGCTGGGCGCAGCCTACAGCCGCCTGCATATCTGTTGCTTTGAGGTTATAGCCCAGATGAGAATAGACATACTTATGATCGTAACCCTTTGGAAGAGTTCCGTACTGCCCGTCATATCTGTGTCCGCAGAAATTGTCTGTGCCCGGAGGACACATGCAGTCCCTGCCCCAGTCTCTCATCGATCTTATTATCCTGTGGAGCAGAGGGTCGTTCGTGTACACAGCACCGCCTTCTCCCATGGTCATGTGGTGAGGCGGATAAAAGCTGCTGGTCCCGATGTCACCTACTGTTCCGGTCAGGTATGTTTTTCCGTCCATCGTGTACTCAGACCCCAGAGCATCGCAGTTGTCCTCTACAAGCCAGAGGCTGTGTCGGTCGCAAAAATCCTTAACCGTTTTCAGATCGAAGGGATTTCCCAGGGTATGGGCGATCATCACCGCCTTTGTTTTTTCACTCAGTGCTTCCTCCAGAAGGCTTGTATCTATGTTGTACCCGGGAATGGTCACATCCAGAAAGACCGGTACTGCGCCGTACTGGAGTATAGGAGCCACCGTCGTCGGAAAGCCTGCCGCAACTGTGATGACTTCATCTCCCCTTTTGATCCTGCGCTCCTTCAGCAGGGGAGATGTCAGTGCCATAAACGCACAAAGATTTGCCGATGATCCGGAATTTACGACAGAAACATATCTGACGCCCAGATAATCCGCAAACCTCTTTTCAAACTCATCAGTGTATCTTCCCGCAGTCAGCCAGAACTCCAGTGAACTGTCCACGAGATTCACCATTTCTTTTTCATCATATACCCTGGCGGCATAGGGGATCCTGTCCCCGTCATTGTAAGGCTTTGTACTGCATTTGTATTTCTTTGCATATTCGGCTACAAGCTCCAGTATCTGTGCTCTGGCCTCTGTTTCATTCATCTCTTCAAACATTTTCTTCACCGCGATCCTTTATGAATTCCCGTATCTCACGCTCCATCTCTGCAACCACATCTCCTCCGTTGGCATAGACCTTTGTCCAGTTCACGGTTTCCTCGACTGATCTTTTGATATCCCACACAGGCTTCCATCCGAGAGTGTTTCGTATCTTCGTGCAGTCAAGGCGAAGGAAACTTGCCTCATGCGGTCCTCCGTCAGATCTGTCGATCCATTCAAGACCGTGACCCCAGTTTTTTGTAAAGAGCTCCGTGATCTCTCCGGCGCTGATGCAGTCCGATATCTCGGGACCCACATTGTATTCCCCCTCCAGTTCCTTGTGTCCGTACTGCTTTTCGGCGATGAGAAGGTAGGCAAAAAGCGGATCCAGCACATGCTGGAAAGGTCGCACAGATGCCGGATTCCTGACAACGATCTCATCCCCGCCGAGTGCTGCTCTCACGCAATCCGGTATGATCCTGTCCTTTGAAAAATCTCCCCCGCCTATGACATTTCCGGCTCTGGCGGTAGAGATCGAAACCTGCCTGTCGCTGAAAAAGGATCTCCTGTAGGAATGTGTGACAAGCTCCGAGCAGGATTTGCTGTTGGAATATGGATCGTATCCGTCAAGCGGCATATCCTCCGTGAAGGCCGTATCCTTATCTTCATTCAGATAAACCTTGTCGGTGGTAACATTTACGAAAGACCGTACACTTTCGGTACGCCTGACTGCATCCAGAATATTCACCGTTCCCATGACATTTGTCTGAAATGTCCTGACCGGTTCATCATATGATACACGGACTATCGGCTGCGCCGCCAGGTGAAAGACTATATCCGGCTTTCTGCTCCTGACTATGCTGAGTGTCGCTCCGTAATCCCTGATATCAAAAATACTCTCATCTATCTTTTGTCCTATCCCGGTCAGGTCGTAAAGAGACGGCACAGTCTCGCTGTCCAATGCCAGTCCGCTGACCTTTGCCCCCGCATCAAGGAGTATCTTTGCAAGCCAGGTTCCCTTGAATCCCGTATGTCCCGTGATGAGGACTTTTTTTCCCTTGTAAAACTCTAATCCCATTTGTTCAATCCGTTCCCATATATCTTGTATACATAGATATCTGATTATACCATATATTTCACTTCCACGAAAGTGGAACAGGTGGTGGGACAGGGGACGTATCTCTGTCCCACTTTTATGTAAACTATATGCAACAAAGAGTGCCGCATCTCAAGTTTTGCACATTGTTAACATAATTTTGGGACAGAGATACGTCCCCTGTCCCACTTATATTCGTTTGAGGATCTGGTGAAGGATGAAGGCCGCTATGGGGATGATGTAAAGAAGGGTAACAGCTGTGAAAAATACAGCACCTGTGAGAAAATGACAGACTCTTCCGATCCCGGCTTCGTCAAAGAAAGGAAGAACGATAAATGCAGCCAAAAGACCCAGGATGCTGACAATGATGCCGATATGAAGTCCTGCCGGCACAAAGTTAAGCCTGACGGAATTTGCGCCCTTTTCAAGCGGTATCCCCA
Source organism: uncultured Lachnospiraceae bacterium (assembly GCA_947166195.1). Taxonomy (GTDB): domain Bacteria; phylum Bacillota; class Clostridia; order Lachnospirales; family Lachnospiraceae; genus NK4A144. The sequence goes on along the minus strand of CAMVDF010000049.1, from coordinate 1,300 downwards.
TGAAAAGATCGTCTATATTCTTTACCGGGACCTTTTTTCCGTTCACATATGCCGTAAACCCCCTGTCATAAGCCAGCGGGATGACGGCCTGGCAGTCCATGGCTGTTTCCGCATCAAAAGTATATGATGTTCCGTCAAACACCACCGGTATATCATTTCCACAGATCCCGCAAAGATCATCCAGCATCGAAAGATCAACAGACATAATCTTTGTCTCTTCCCCAACGCCCTCGATCTTCACATCCTCATCCTCATATATCCCCAGATACAGAAGATTTGAATTGAAACCTGCAGGGTACGCCGTATTGTCAGGATAACCTATGGTCGGCACAGGTATAACCCGTCCGTTTACTTTTATCTCATCACTTTTACCTCCATGGAGATACAAGGCCTTTGCTGAATCAACATGCAGTTCTGTGCCATCCTCCCATTTTGCCGGTCCGTCACTCTCCGGCTTCCTTCCGGCTGCTCCTTCATAGACTGCCCTGTAGTACGCATTTGTCATTTTTCCGGCATCCATATCACCACCATAAGCCCCGTCAAATCCGTCGTCCGTGAGCATCACAAAGGGAAGCACGAATTTATTGTCAAGAAGTGTATAACCGTCTGCCTGATCTTTTTTTTCGTAAGCCTCGCCTGTGTAAAGCTCATCCCTGCAGGTCAGGGTCTGTGTCACATGCAGTAATGCATCGGAAAAAACAGTCCCTCCGCTGTCGAGTATCCTCATGAAATGGGCATTATAACCAAATGCCATGGCTGCCTCAAGCTGATCTCTCCTTGCTGTATTTGCCCAGCCACCCACTGTTGCCCTCCTGATCACCATACCGTAATTGGCATTGAGCATGGTATCCGGGTTTTTAATCCGCTCTGTCGGGCTCTCACTGATCAAAAGTTCCCCTGCAAGGCTCTGTGCCGTCTCAACATACTCTCCCGACTGCTCCGGATCAGAGGAAAAAACATCCGTGAAATTCGGCATGCCAAATCCTATATAGGCTCCGACGACCAGTTCCGCAGCCAGGAAAAATAACATGCCGTCAGGTCTTTTGAAGATAATAAAAGCAAGATAAATAAGCAGCATCACGATCGCAAATATCAGATACGCCCTGAAAAGATCATGTATCTCCCATACACCGTGTCCAAGGTATATCCTGATCGTGGCTACCCCCAGTATGACCGCAAGTGTTGCAAAGATAATGTATCCGGTGATCCGGGTTGTTACTGATGAGACAGGGGGACGGTTCTCCTGTCTTGGCATTTCACGAGACAGGAGAACCGTCCCCCTGTCCCCGTCACCTGACAT
>CAMVDF010000048.1 GCA_947166195.1 uncultured Lachnospiraceae bacterium | reverse complement strand
GTATGCGTAGCTCTGTACAAGACCAAGCTTGTTGGCAAGCTCATATGCGGTAAGTCTGGCTCCCTGCAAAAGCGGCCTGGTCTCATCGGAATAAACATGAAATTCATATCCCCGTTCTTTTCCCAGCAGTATGGGACCCAGTCCCGTCCCATATCTGGTGGTTGCAAGAGCGCCTGCGTTGCAGTGAGTGAGTATCCCCTGACCATCCTTCAAAAGAGAAAGACCGTTTTCGGATATGGAAAGACACATCCTGATGTCTTCCTCATGTATCCCGCAGGCCTCTTCAAAAAGCTTTCCGCTGATGATCTTCGGATCCGAATCTCTCATATCATCCATGACCGAGATCTGGCGTGAAAGCGCCCAGTTCAGATTTACCGCCGTGGGTCTTGACGATCCGAGCCTTTTTGCATGTTCTTTCATGACCTTTACAAAGCCGGCGCTGTCCCTGTCCATTTCATTAAGGGAGAGTACCGCCATGCAGTAGCCTGCAAAAACACCTATGCAGGGTGCACCGCGGACAGCAAGAGTCTTTATGGCATCATACATCTCATCGATGTCCTTCAGTTCCAGAAAGACCGTCTCCTGCGGAAGCCGCCTCTGATCGATGATGATCACGGCATCCCCTGCATCATTCAGTTTGACAGGATCATTTTTCTGATATTCCATCCGTCATCAAAAACTTTCTATGGAAGCAGTCACCAGTTTTTCAAACAGCGGAGCTGCCTTTTCGCCTGCCGCAATTACTTCCTCTCCGGTCAGTTCATGATCTGCTATACCTGCTGCCAGATTGCATACACAGGATATGCAGCAGATCCTGTAACCGCAGTGGTTTGCAGCTATGGCCTCCACCACGGTGCTCATACCCACAGCATCCGCACCCATCATTCCGAACATCTTTATCTCCGTGGGAGATTCATAGGACGGACCTGTTGTCTGGACATATACACCCTCCTTCAGGTCTATCTTCAGATCCTTTGCGGCCTTTTTTATCTTTTCGTTCAGTTCCGGGTCATATACATGGCTCATATCCGGAAATCTCACGCCAAATTCCTCAACATTCGCTCCTATGAGCGGGTTGGGCGCAAAGGACGAAATGTGATCCTTTACCAGCATGAAATCACCTGCTCTGAAGGAAGAATTGATTCCTCCGGATGCATTTGTCAGAAACAGTATCTTTGCTCCCATGAGTCTCATCAGCCTTGCCGGGAGCACCACATCCTTTATGTCATATCCCTCATAGTAGTGTATCCTGCCCTTCATGCACACAACCTTCTTTGAGCCCACCTTTCCAAAGATGAACTTTCCGTCATGGCCCGGGGCAGTGGAGACCGGGAAACCGGTGATCTGACTGTAGGGGATCTCTGCCTCAACCTCCATGTTCCTGGCATAGTCTCCAAGTCCGGAGCCCAATACCAGTGCGATCTCAGGCTCAAAATCCGTTACTTTTCTCACATCCTCAAGACATCTTTTTACTTTTTCGTAAACTTCACCCATGGTTTACTTCCTTTCCTTCTTCAGTGTCTTCCGCATCGTCTGTGCCCTCTGTTCCCTCATCTGCAGGCACGTTTTCGTACCCTTCATACTGCTGCTGCCTGTATGGTCCGGAACGCTCCTGTCTGTACAGATCGAGTATGTCCGCGGCTCTGTCATATTGATTGGCATTCACATATATGACGCACAGCTCCTTCGCGCCGTTGTACTCCTTTCTCTTGAAAAAGGGGATCCTCTCCCACTTTTCAAGATAGGAAATACCGCCGTTTACGAGGCGGCTCACAACCCCTTCTTTTGTTCTGACATTTGTCGTGCAGAATAATTCTTTTTCATTATTTTCCATTTATTTTCACCCTCGGGATAGTCATCATTTCAAGATAATACTTGCAAAATACGGCGCATTTATTCTATCATTATTGAAATATCTTATCAAGTAAGGAAGTCTGCGGGAAAGGCGGGATACGGATATGGATCAGGACAGGGCAAGAAACAAAACGATAATAAAAGCCGGAATTGCAGGCATCGCCGTAAATGTGATCCTGTCGGCCGCAAAAGCACTAATCGGTCTTTTGAGCGGATCCATCGCGATCATACTCGATGCGGTGAATAACCTGAGCGATGCTTTAAGCTCCGTGATAACCATAATCGGCGCCTGGTATGCAGGCAAAAAGCCTGACAGGGAGCACCCGCTGGGACACGGCAGAGCCGAGTATATAAGCGCTTCCCTGATCTCCGCCATTGTCATATACGCAGGTATCACATCCCTCATAGAGTCGGTGAAAAAGATCCTGGATCCGGCACAGCTTAACTACTCTGCCCTGACCGTGACCGTGATCCTCCTGTCCATCGCAGCAAAGATATTTCTGGGCCTGACGGTATACCGCGTCGGGAAAAAGGTAAATTCCGATGCCCTCACAGGCTCCGGAAAGGACGCCCTGATGGATGCGGTAATCTCGGCAACCACCGTCATCGCAGCCGTGATCTACATGTTCCGCGGTCTGAGCGTTGAGGCATATCTGGGTGCCCTGATCTCCCTTTATATAATAAAAACGGGCATAGACATGCTTTCGGATACCCTGAGCAGCATCCTGGGCAGACGTGTCAATCCCGAGCTGTCAAAAAGCATCAGGGAAACCATCTGCTCCTTTGACGAGGTTCACGGTGCCTACGACCTGATCCTCCACAATTACGGTCCGGATACCTATCTTGGTTCCGTCCACATTGAAGTGGACGATACCTTAAACGCCAACCGTATAGATGAGCTGGCAAGACAGATAGCTTCAAAGGTCTATGAAAAACATGGCATCGTTATGGAGGCGGTCGGTATCTATTCCGTAAATACCACCGACCCCGAGATCATCTCCATGCGGCGTCATATCATGAACATGATATATACCCACGATCATATCCTGCAGGTCCACGGCTTCAGGGCGGATTTACAAAAAAAGATGATCACGGCAGACGTGATCATCGATTTTTCGGCACCCGACAGAAAAGCTGTCCTTGCCCATATCATGAAGGATATAAAGGATGCATATCCCGGATATGATGTCCATGTAACCATGGACATCGATTCAAGCGACTGAAAAGATCAGCTCCTGTTCTCCATTGCAACAAGCCCCTCTGCACCGTGAAGCTTTCGAAGCTTCGGCTTTTCGATCTTTCCGGTAGCATTTCTGGGGATCTCCTCAAAAAATATCTCCTTGGGTCTTTTGTATCTGGGAAGACCGAGACAAAATTCGTCTATCTCCTCCTTTGAGCTTTCCATGCCTTCCTTGAGCTCTATGATGGCCGCGGTACGCTCACCCAGTCTTTGATCAGGCATTCCGATAACTGCAACATCCTTGACCTTTTCAAATTTCCGGATGAAGTTTTCGATCTGCACAGGATAGATATTTTCTCCTCCGCTGACGATGACATCCTTCTTTCTGTCCACGAGAAAGATGAAACCGTCGGGATCCTGCATTGCCATATCACCGGTATACAGCCAGCCGTCCTTTAACACCTCAGCCGTAGCCTCCGGATTGTTGTAATAACAGGTCATGACTCCGGGGCCCTTCACTGCAAGTTCACCCACATCCCCCTGCTTCACATCTTTTCCATCCTCGGATACTATCCTGCATTCCCATCTGTAGCCCGGGACTCCTATTGCTCCGACCTTGTCCACATTTTCAATGCCCAGGTGCACGCAGCCGGGACCCGTGGATTCGGAAAGACCGTAGTTTGTATCATAATCATGATCCGGAAAATACTTTTTCCAGCGTTTTACAAGCGAAGGCGGAACGGGCTGGGCACCGATATGCATGAGCCTCCATTGTGAAAGCTCATAGTCTGAAAGCTTCACACTGCCGTTTTCAATGGAATCCAGGATATCCTGGGCCCAGGGAACCAGAAGCCATACGATGGTACACTTTTCGGACGAGACTGCAGAAAGTATGATATCCGGCTTTGCTCCTTTTAATAAAACAGCCCTGCTTCCGGCAACAAGCGAACCCATCCAGTGAAATTTCGCTCCCGTATGATAGAGCGGAGGTATGCAAAGGAAGCAGTCCTCCCTGCCTGTCATGTGATGCTTCTGCTCCATCTCGGCTGCCTGGGTGAGGCTTTGATGCTTGTGCAGTATCGCCTTCGGAAAGCCCGTAGTCCCGGATGAAAAATAAATAGCTCCGAAATCATCCTCGGTTATCTCAACACCGGGAGCATTGCTGGGACAGTCTGCAACAAGTTCCCTGTAGCTTTCGGAAAAACTCGGGCAGTTGTCGCCCACGAAAAGAAGCAGCCTTCCCTTGCTGAGTCTTTCGGCATTTGCCTCTATACGGCCGATGAACTCCGGTCCGAAGACTATCATGTCAACCTCTGCAAGCTCCGCGCAGTACAGTATCTCTTCCGCATCATATCTGAAATTGAAGGGCACAGCTATGGCTCCTGCCTTCAGTACTCCGAAATATATGGGCAGCCACTCCAGACAGTTGTACATGATGATGGCCACCTTTTCACCCTTCTTTATCCCTCTGGATATCAAAAGATTTGCAAACCGGTTTGCCTTTTCATTGAAGACCTTCCAGGTTATCTCTCTCCTGTAGGGTTCAAAATGCGAGGGTTCTATGAGCTCATATTCCTTCCAGGTGATCCTCCTGGTATCAGGCATTTCCGGATTCAGTTCAACAAGAGCCACCTCATCCGGATAAAGCTTTGCATTTCTTTCAAGATATTCTGTTACAGGCATTTTTGTCTTTCCTCCTTATCATTCATCCTGTTTCTTTTCCCTTGCCGCAAACCTGTCGGCCACCTCTGTAACTTCCTCTTTGGATTTCAAAAAGGCATCGGCCACCAGAGGATCAAAATGAGTACCGGCTTCCTCTTTTATTATGGACAGGGCACTGTCATATGAAAACGAATCCTTGTAGCAGCGTTTTGATACAAGGGCATCAAAAACATCGGCAACAGCCATGATACGGGCTGAAAGCGGTATATCCTCCCCCGCAAGGCCCTCCGGATATCCGGAGCCGTCCCACTTTTCATGATGGTAGCCGGCAACATTTTTTGCCTCCTCCATATAGTCGGCATCCGGCATTGCGGCAATAACCTGCTCTATGACCCTCTTTCCGGCTGTGGTATGCTCCTTCATGAGCTCAAATTCCATGTCGTTGAGCCTGCCGGGCTTGTTAAGTATAACATCCGAAACCGAGATCTTTCCGATATCATGCAAAGGCGCAGAACGTATGCAGTCCCTGATGAAACGGTCGGTCATCATATCCTTGTAGTAACCAAGTTCCTTCATCTTTCTGGCTGTGATGCCCACGTATGCTGCGGTCTTTCTGACATGATCCCCCGTTCCTTCATCACGGTTTTCAACCATATCCGCAAGCACAAGGATCAGGCTGTTCTGCATGGTCTCTATCTTTTCAAGCTTTTCCTTGTTCTCCTCAAAATACCTGGTACTCTCCTCCGTGGTCTTCAGAAAGGCCCGGTACAGCCTTTCTATCTCATCCATTGTCTGTATATCAAGCTGGGCGAGCATCTCCACATTGTTCTTTCTGGCAAACTCATCCTCGTATTCAAAATGATCCGCCGCATAGGACATGGCATTTATGGGTAATACAAGATGGTATCTTGCAAACCATGATGCCGTGGCAAAAAGGAGCATCACAAACCCCGTAAATATGGTTATAGCCTTGATCACAAATTCCTTTTCATAAGTCCGAAGCCCCGACATGTCTATATCCACTCCCGCATAGCAGACACAGCTTCCGCCGGAATCATATATCGGTTCATAATATGTCAGAAGCCATCCGTAGGTATCCTTTGAGACTACGGGATCTATCCTCTTTCCCGCAAGGAGATCAGGCAGATAGACCATAAAGGATTCGTCAAAGGGGATCACATCTCCCGCCGCTGCGCCCTCCAGTCCCTCGGTATCCACATCAAACACCACATGACAGCCGTCGGATTTGATCTGGTAGACGTAGACATATTTCACATCCTGGCTGTTTTCGTACAGGTTTACCAGCTGTTTCTCGGTCTCATCATAGCCCTCAGCCCGGCTTCCCCTGTCGATATATTCATTCACCCTGTCCCCGTCAACTATGTTGGCAGCCATCTTTGCCACACCCTCTGCAAGGTATGAATGCTGCTCGGTGGAATAATTTCTGAAAAGGATCAGACACACGCTGGTACATATGGTCGCTATGGTCACGGAAAAGACCACGAGCACCGTCATGAGCTTTGTGTTCAGCGTCAGCTTCCCCTTTCCGCCTTCCTTTCCCTTTTTGTCCTTCGGGATCTTTATGGGCTCCTGCCTCCAGCCTACAAATTCAAATCTGGACCAGAGCCTCCTGGGTATCAGATAAAGCAGTATCCTCACAAAGATGACCGTAACGGTCTTGTCCAGAAGATCAAAGACAAAATTGCTCAAAAACCAGGACCCGAAGCTGCCAAGACCCATATTATAGAGGGCACCCGTCATGCCGGCACTGTACACACTTGAATCGATCAGGTTCAAGGACCAGGTGATGAGACCTCCTATGCCTCCTCCGATGAAACCGAGAACAAGTATATAAAGGATATTGTTCTTCAGCTTTTTCAGATAGCCCTTCTGGGTCACATATACGGTGACTACCGCTATCAGCACACTCACCGGTGCGTAATAGATGGATACACCGTCGGAAACATTGTTTATTACATTTGATATGAGGGCTACGGCTATGCCGGGCACATATCCTCCGAGAAAGGCTACGAACACCGTCCCTACCGAATCAAGGTAGAGCATCAGTCCTGTAGCCTTTACCACCACCGTTCCTCCTATGTTGAGGACAAGCCCTATCAGGATGATCATAGCCGGGAGGATGAGCTGCCGTCTCCTGTTTCCCGTCATTATCTCTTTATTTGCGGAATCTGCCATGTCTCTACTTTCCTTCCATCTCTTTCATGATCTTTGCTGCAAGTTCCTCATCCATGTCCTTGACGGCCGCATTGAGCTTCACCACAAGTTCGTCTATATCCTGTCCGAATGTATGCTCCGTCATGTCAAACATGATCCCGTCCATCCTGTCTGCATCCAGAACCTCAAAGGCTTCTGCAAGGGCTTCAAGCATGTCTTTGAGCCACTCCCTGTCTCCGGGCTTCTTTTTCACGTTTTCAAGTCCGAGCCCGAATACTCCTTTAAGTTTTTCCCTGTAGGACACCCATTCAATCCTGAAGGGTTCATGAACTGCATGGATCACCTTCATGTTTCCGTTTCCCGCTGCATCCTCAAGCATCTTTGCGGTTCCCGCAAGAGGTATGATACCGACGGTGGCAGCAGTGCTCTTCATGGCATGAACCTGTATCCTGTACAGATCGACAGGAGTATTCCCGTTTTCATCTTCCTTTTTTTCATCCTTCGCCCTGTTTCCAGCCTTTGGTACCAATGCTTCATAACACTTTTGAAGTCTCTCAGCCTGAAGTCCCATCACATCATAAAAGTTTTCGATACCTTCGCGCAATGTGTCACGGTCCGGCAGATGCAGCCACGCATAGCTCCAGTCAAGGCCGTCAACCAAAGGAAGGTCATCGGGTACAGGATTTGACGAACCTGAAAACGACTCCCGCATCCTGCTTTTTTCCTCTTCGGTCAAAGGCTTTATAAGTTCCGGACGCAGCGCCTCCCTCAACGTTTTGCCCAGCATTTCAAACGAGGCCGGCTTGCTGATAAATCCGTCAAACCCAAGGCTTATGTATTCATCCCTTGCACCTGTCACCGCATTTGCCGTGAGTGCATATATCGGGAGATCCCTGCAGTTTTCAAGTTCCCTCATCCGCTTCATGGTCTCAATGCCGTCCATTCCCGGCATCATATGATCCATGAACACCAGATCAAACCTCTCATGCTCAGCCTTTGCCAAAGCCTCGGGACCTGAAGCTGCTTCACTGACCTGTATCCTGACAGGTCTTAAAAGACTCCTCAAAACCTTTCTGTTCATGGAATTGTCATCTACCACAAGGATCCTTGCATCCTCCGCGGTAAATGCCTCTTCCTCATTTTCACCGAAGATATCGTCCTTTGATGCTTTGATATGGCTGTATTCACCGATGGGCGACGCATTTATTATCTTCTGGTCGATATCAAAGGAGATCTTTGTTCCCTTTCCGTAGATGCTGTTGACCTCCAGCCGGCTTCCCATCATCTTTAGCAGCTGCTCGGTGATGTTCATGCCAAGTCCGGTTCCTTCAACATTGCGTATATTGCTCTCATCTATCCTGCGGTATGCTTCAAACAGCTTGGGCAGATCCTCCTCCTTGATGCCTATACCCGTATCCTCAACCTCCACATGCAGCTTCAGCATATCGTGATCTTTCTGTCCCGAAAGCCTGAACCAGACGCTTCCGGTGACCGTGTATTTGACCGCATTTGTCAGGATGTTTGTTATGACCTGGCGGATCCTGACATCATCTCCGAAAAGAACCTTCGGAAGTTCCGGATCCACCACCGTCTCAAGCAGCAGATCTTTTTCCTGTGCCCTGCCCGCTATCATGTTCTCAAGCTCGCGGATCATCGGTACAAGTTCATATTCCACGGGGATTATCTCCATCCTTCCGGATTCGATCTTTGACGAATCAAGGATGTCATTTATCAGTGAAAGCAGCGTATTTCCCGCCTTGTAGATATCCTTTGCATAGGACCTGATCTCGGGTTCCCTGCTTTCCCTAAGGATCATTTCATCCATTCCCAGTACTGCATTTATGGGTGTCCTGATCTCATGTGACATCTGGGCAAGGAAGCGCGATTTTGCCTGATTTGCGTATTCGGCATCCTCCTTTGCCTCCCTGATCTGCTCATACTGCCTGCTGATGATTGCCATATTGCCCATCTTTGACAAAAGCCACACGATGATCACCAGGAGTATGGTCAGGTTCACTGCCAGATAGACCTTGAAATAGGTATGCTCATAAAGCTTTGCATCTTTGTAGATGAGAAAGATCATTTCCTTGAGCACGGTAGTTTCCGTATCATCAAGCACGCGGACCACAAGCCTGTGCCTTCCGTAGGGAAGTGAAGGATAATAAATGCTCTCAAGCTCGGACTGACGCATGATCCTTGGATTCTCATCAATACCCTCAAGGCTGATGCTGACCAGAGGATCCGATATGGTATAGTTCAGGACGGCGGGAGTGATGACTATCTGCCCCGGACCTGCAGGTATCTCATATACACCGTTGTGGAAACGCACCTCTTCATCATTCTTTTTCACGCTCCGCAACACTATCTGATAATGACTGTCAAAGTCCGAATAGCCCTCCATATTGAGAACGAACACACCGTCAGAACAGCAAAGATAAAGCCTGTCATCGCTAACCGCAAAATAAGCATTCGCAGTAAGCGTGGAGGTCAGTCCCGATTTCCGGTTCAGAAGGGAATAGGAATAATCCTCAGAATCCGCAACCAGATCATCCGCATTCACGATGAAGACACCCGCAGCCGACAGAACAAAGGCCCTTCCGTCGTCGGCCATATAGATATCATAATCATTGGTGAAGGGGAAGTTTTCAAGCTTTCTGACTTCCTTTCCATCACCGTCAAAATACAATCCGTTGCTTGCCACATAGATCCTGCCGCCCTTTGCGGGCACGATCTTCATGACCACCTCGGACATGAGTCCCTGCTCTTTTCCGATATGTGAAACAACCCTGTCATTTTTTATCCTGTAGACTCCGCCTCCGTCTGTTCCCAGGTATATGCTTCCGTCCTCTTCCTCTGTGTAAGAAAGGATCTTCGGTACGGTCATGCCTTCCGCAGAACCGATGGTCTTTATTATACGGCCGTCCTTCATAAAGGATATACCGTCCGGGGATGCAGCCATGAGACGTCCGTCCTTCAGCTTTGCGACAAAGCGGAACCTGGAGCCGAGTATGTCTGAATTTTCGCTGTTGTATGTGGTGACACTGCCGTCGGGTGAGATCTTTATCAGTCCGTCGGGACCATAGGTCGAATAATACATATCCCCGTTGTCATCCTTCAGGATATGCCTGATCCTCACACCATTGAGTATCTGGGGGATATTGTTCTTTAATACGTTGTTTGTCTTCAGATCGGCCTCAATCGCGCCCTCATCGGTCCCTATATAGATCCTGCTTCCGTCTGTCAGTACCGAGTTTACGACCGCTGAGCTCTGTCTGATCCTTTTGAAGAGATCCGTAAAGGGATTGAGGGAAAGCTTCAGTATCCCGTCCTTGTCGGATGAAAACCAGATGTTACCCTGCTTGTCGATCAGTATGTCGGATGCGGATGAGGAAAATCCATCCGTCGTCAGATCCTGCCTGATGCCCTCGCTGTCAATGAATCCAAAGCCGTTGTTGCAGGCAAAGAAATAACCCTTGTGCTCCCTGTCATAGGTGATCCTGTTGAAGCAGTTAAACTCCGCTGTCTTTACCGTGGATGTCTTTTTGAATCCGCTTTCCGTAAGTTTCAGGTAATCCAGGTTCTTTCCGTTCGTTCCCGCCAGAAAGATATCGTTCCCGGCATATGCAGCACTGTAAAGGATCTCTCCCTCAACATCGCTTTGATAAGTGTCAAGGATCTTGCCGTTTTTCATGACAAAGAGTTTGCCGCCTCCGGTCACTCCCATGATCCTGCCCCCGTCAATGGCGGTAAGCGAACTGACAAAGGTGATATCCTTCAGACCGCCATATATCTTTACCTTTGGCTTGTTCCTCTTTTTGCCTTCATCATCTCCATACGCACCGGATGTGTCAACTTCCCTGACAGAACACAGATATGTTGCGGTGCTGATATAGACGGTACCTGTTTCATCCTCGCATATTCCTCTGACCGAATCGGAGCACAGACCGTCTTCCGTTGAAAAAAAGACGGTATTTCCGGTGTTGGGATCGTAGCATGCGACACCGCTGTCATTGGTCCCCACCCAGAGTCTGCCCTTCCTGTCCGTGAAAAGGGACATGGCATTGCTTCTCCTCTGATCAATATCTGCTTTTTCAAATCTGGTACCGTTGAACCTGTAGAGTCCGGAATAGGCACCGGCCCAGATATAGCCGTCTCCCGACTGGGCAATGGCATTTATCTCGGTGGAGCTTAAGCCCTCGTCTATGCCGTAGACCGTATCCACACAGTTTGCATGGAAATCAAAGGATCCCGCCCTGACAGGCTGTGAAACAAAGACTGATATGAGGAGGGCGGATATGAAAAGTGCCGGCAGCTTTGCCTGCTTTCTGTTCTTTTTTTCCTGATCCAGCTCGGCAGCCTCCTCCTCCGTGATAAGCTCGATCCCTTCCCTGCGGAAGAATCTGATGATCTGCGTGAGGAGTATGAGGGTCAGGATCTTGTCGGGGATATTTACGATGAGTTCACCTGCCACGCAGCATACGGTCCGAAGCTCGATGTACTGCAAAAGCATCTCGGTCAGGGCATCCCCCCACAGATTTCCTGTCATTCCCGAATTGAAGATCATATTGACAGGAGTTGAGACCACAGTCATGACCATGCCGGTCGCAAAGCTGGCTGAGATGATCCTGAAGGAATCTATATCATCCTTTTTGAAAAAATAATGACTGACTGTGACAGCCCCGCTGATACTGACAAGACCGTAGAGCCACTGCGACACTGAAAGCCCGCCGACCAGGATGTTCATGATGATCCCGGCAAGAGATCCTGCTACCGGTCCCAAAAGCATGGCGACAACAAAGGTTCCCACACTGTCCATGAACAACGGAAGCCTGTAATATGATGCTATGCTCTCTCCCGCAAGATTCAGCACAATACCGGCAAAGATTATAGCAAAACTTCTTTTTGTTAACGGAAAAAGATATTTCTTCATGGTTCCTCCGTCTGAACGCAAAAACTCAAAGTAATTTTACTCCTATCTCACCTGTCATTCAACATTTTTCGACAACCGGATACAGGGTTTCCCCGCCCCTGTCAACCGCACTTCTGTCATAAAAAACGGACCGTCTCACTTTCGCGGGACGGTCCGGTGTTTTTACCGATGATGGCAGATCATTTGTAGTTAACAATCTTTCCAAAGTCAGGCTTCAGTGATGCTCCTCCCACAAGACCTCCGTCTATGTCGGGCTTTGCAAAAAGCTCTGCGGCGTTACCGGCATTTACGGATCCGCCGTACTGGATGGTGATGGCCTCAGCAACATCCGCATCATAGAGTTCCCTGATGCAGGCCCTGATAGCGCAGCATACTTCCTCTGCCTGATCGGAAGTGGCTGTCTTTCCGGTTCCGATGGCCCAGATAGGCTCATAGGCGATGACTGCCTTTTTTGCCTGGTCTGCAGTCACATCTATGAAAGCGATCTTGATCTGCTGGCGTATCCAGTCAATGGTGATCCCCTGCTCTCTCTGCTTCAGGGACTCACCGCAGCAGATGATGGGTGTCAGGCCATGCTCGAAAGCCTTGAGAACCTTTTTGTTCACGGTCTCATCTGTCTCTGCGAAATACTCGCGTCTTTCGGAATGTCCTATAATGACATAGGTTGCTCCGGAATCTACTATCATATCGGGTGAGATCTCGCCGGTGAAAGCTCCCTTCTCCTCGAAATACATATTCTCAGCACCGATCTTTATGTTGCTTCCCTTTGCTGCCTCAACGGCTGCAGGGATATCGATGGCGGGTACGCAGAAAACAACGTCCACATCATCGCTTGCCACAAGGGGCTTTAAGGTGTTTACAAGCTCGGTGGTCTGGGTAGGTGTCATATTCATCTTCCAGTTACCGGCTACAAGTTTACGTCTTGCCATTTTGTTCCTCCTAACTTTTTCTCATAATCTGCTTTTGCAAATATATTCCTTCGCCTGGCTCCCGCAGATCTGTCGCCGGGCTCCCGCAGGTCATCCCCCATACCCTGCGCTCCGGTAGGTGCTCGGCATGGGGCCCCCCTGCTCGCGCCCGGATCCAAGTATTTGATCTGAATGGGCTACTCCCCTGCTCGAGTCCGGGGCCGAATGTTTGACCTGAATGGGTTATTCTTTATGTTTTATTTGTCGTCTGCCGCAACAACGCCCG
>CAMVDF010000047.1 GCA_947166195.1 uncultured Lachnospiraceae bacterium | reverse complement strand
GCGGAGGAGTTTGCGGCCCAGCTCAAAAGCGAAAGATACGCATATATCTTCATCGATTCCTCCATGTATGACAGCGTGAAGGAGCATCTCGTGGAAGGGATCGAAAGTGAAAGGGTATATGTGATATGTGACGAAAACTGCAGTTACGGCGATTTCGGGAAGTGCAGGCTTATCAGAAAGCCGATCACGATCATAAACCTGAGCGATATATTCTGCGACAGATGGAATGAAAGGGAATTTGAGAACACAAGGGATTCATCCGAATTTATGTGCAGGGATACGGTAGTAGTCGTTGTTGACGACAACTGGGTAAATCTGAAGGTGGCCCAGAATCTTCTGGAAAGCTACGGAGTCAGGGCCATCCCTGCGGAAAACGGGTTTGCAGCCATCGAGATAGTGAGAAATGTCAGGCCGGATATCATATTCATGGATCAGGTCATGCCGGGTATAGGCGGGGTCGAGACCATGCAGGAGATCAAATATGACAAACGTAATTCCAATATTCCCGTGATATGCATGACAGCGGATATGGATGATGACATAAAGGAAAACCTGATCGGAAACGGTTTTGATGACTATCTGCCAAAGCCTGTCAAAGACAAGCAGATGGAAAAGATTCTTCTTGATTATCTGCCGCCGTCAAAGATCATCTACAGGTCCATGAGCAAAAAACGGCAGGCGTGAGATATGAGGCTCAATAAGTTTCTTTCCGGATACGGCATCTGCTCCCGCAGGGTGGCCGACAGATATATCGATGAAAAAAGAGTTACCGTCAACGGAACGGTTGCTGTCATGGGACAGCAGGTGGATCCCGAAAAGGATGAGATCTGTCTTGACGGAAAAAGGATCGAAAACAGGCCCGAAAGGATCGTCATCGCATATAATAAACCCGCAGGTGTTGTGTGCTCGACGGTATCCCAGGGAAGGGAAAAAAATGATATCGTCTCCGTGCTTGGTCTTGATATCAGGGTTTTTCCCGTAGGAAGGCTGGACAAGGACAGCACGGGACTTATCCTTCTTACAAATGACGGAGATCTGTCCGACAGGGTCCTGAGATCAGAGAACGGGCATGAAAAGGAATATCTGGTCCGCACGGACGCGGATCTTTCCGATGATGAACTGCATAGTATCGCCGCAGGCGGGATAGCCCTTGAAGAAAACAGAAAAACAAAGCCCTGCCGCATAGAAAGGCTTGAGCCTCGAAAGTATGATGTGATACTTACCGAGGGTATGAACAGGCAGATCAGGAAGGTCTGCGGATATTTCGGAAAAGAGGTGCTTTATCTGCACAGGATCCGGTTCATGAACATAAAGCTTGACGGCCTGAAAGAGGGGGAATACAGATTTCTGAGCAAAGAGGAGACAGATGGATTATACAGTCTTATATGATGAACTGAAAAAAAAGATCAAATATCATATGGCAAGATATTATGATGATGACAGTCCGGAGATCTCGGACAGGGAATATGACGAGCTCATGATGCAGTTAAAGACCCTTGAAAAGGAGCATCCCGAGCTTGTCTCAAAGGATTCACCTACCCGGATCATAGGAGGGAGCACCAAAAGAGAAGCGGGGGTAAATGTGGAGCATGATGTTCCCATGCTTTCGATCCAGGATGTATTTACTAAGGAGGATGTACTTGAATGGGTCCGGGGTGTGAGAAGCCTTCATCCCGATGCCCTTTTTGATGTGGAGCAAAAGATCGACGGTCTTTCCATGAGCATCAGATATGAAAACGGAAAGCTCATCATGGCAGAGACCAGGGGAGACGGGCTTGTTGGCGAGGATGTGACAGGAAATGCGCTGGTGATAGGAGATGTGGTGAGTTCTCTTCCGGAGGCGGAGGATTACCTTGAGGTCAGGGGCGAGGTCTATATGACCCATGAAAACTTTGAAAAGACAAACGCCGATCAGGAACTCTACGGGAAAAAGCTTTTTGCCAATCCCAGAAACTGTGCCGCAGGAACCCTGAGACAGCTGGACAGTTCCGTGGTAAAGAGCAGGGGCCTTTCGATGTATGTTTTTAATGTTCAGAAGGGCAGCAGTACTTATATGACAGGCCATGCCGCAGCGCTTGAAAAACTGTCAAAGGTGCAGGGTATGAAAACCGTACCGTCAAGGCTGTGCCGGACAGATGAGGAGATCCTGGAGGAGATCGACCGCATAGGGACCCTTCGCGGACAGCTTCCCTATGATATCGACGGAGCAGTGGTGAAGCTTGACAACATAGCCTACAGGGAGGATTTTCCCGCGGGAAGCAAGTATTCGGCAGGCCATATCGCTTATAAATACCCTCCCGAGGAAAAGGAGAGCGTGATCAGATCCATTGAGCTTTCCGTGGGTATGACAGGCAGGATCAACCCCACAGCCGTATTTGATCCCATAAGGCTTTGCGGAACGGTGGTCTCAAGGGCTACCCTTCACAATCAGGATTTCATCGATGAACTCGGCATAGGTATAGGACAGACCGTCATTGTATACAAATCGGGTGAGATCATACCAAAGATAAAGGGTGTGAACAGGGAGAGATCACCAAAGGATGCTTCTGTGTTCAAAATCCCCGGCACCTGTCCGGTATGCGGCTTCCCGGTGCGCCGTGAGAAGGACAGTGCGGATTTAAGGTGTATCAATCCGGAGTGCAGCGCCAAGCTGATGAAAAGGATAGTCAATTTCGTCGGGAGAGAGGCGATGGATATCAGGGGACTGGGAGTCGAGTCGATAAAAAATCTCCTGGAAGAGGGGTATATCCGGGATATCAGCGATATTTACACCCTTCACGAAAAGAAGGAAGAACTTATTAAAAAGGGACTGGTCGGAAAGGAAAAAAACACAGCCAAGCTCCTGGAGGCCATAGAGGCTTCAAAGAACAATCCTCCGGAAAGGCTGCTCACAGGCCTTTCGATCGAAAATGTGGGCAGGACATCCGCAAAGACGATAATGAGGCATTTTGGCTCCTTTGATGCCCTCATGAGTGCTTCTCTTGAAGAACTCACAAATGTAAGAGATGTCGGAGAGATAACTGCGGCATCCATATACGAGTTTTTCAGGAATGAGGATATCTCAAGGCTCATGGAAAGGCTCAGGGGTTACGGCCTGAACATGGAAACGGATGAAACGGCTTCAGGGGATGATATCCTTGCCGGCAGAACCTATGTGATAACCGGAGATCTGAAAAACTTTGCAAAAAGAGAGGATCTTGTCAGTCTGATAGAAAAACACGGCGGAAAGGCTGCAGGGAGCGTGTCAAAAAAGACCTTTGCGCTCATAAATAACGATGCGGCATCAAATTCGGGAAAGAACAAAAAGGCAAAGGAACTCGGGATACCCGTGATAACGGAAGAGGAATTCCTGAAGGAACTGGGGGATGCGCCATGAAAAAGACCAACATGTATATCGTTGACTGGTTTATCGTTCCCGTATGGTGTGTGCTTTTCCCGCTCGGGGAGACTGCATCCGCCGTCATCATGATGTTTGTGACGGCATTTTTCTGTATATTGAACCACAGGAGCTCCAAAAAAACCGTAACCCTCGTGCTGAAGGATATCAATCTGATGGGAGCAACGGTTCTGGGCATACTGCTTTCCAATTTCCTTTTCATCCGGCTGATCTATGCCGACAGGGACAGGGTGAGTGTCATGGTCGTTATCATATTCATGGCGCTTTTGTATGAGGCTTTTCTCATGATCCTTTCCATGATAATAAAAGAGATCGGCAGGAA
The DNA here is from genome assembly GCA_947166195.1 of uncultured Lachnospiraceae bacterium. Lineage (GTDB taxonomy): Bacteria > Bacillota > Clostridia > Lachnospirales > Lachnospiraceae > NK4A144. The sequence continues at coordinate 9,376 of CAMVDF010000047.1, read as the reverse complement.
GAGAAGGAGAAGGATCATAAACAGACTGGCCATGGATGAGCCTTCCGAAGGGGACACGGATGAAGATGACGGCCTTTATGAAGAGGACGATGATTACGACGACGACGATTACGACGATGATGATCTCCTTGATGATGAAGAGGAGGAAAAAGGATTCCGGACAGAAAGACGGGTACTTGAAAGTCTGAATCATATAGGTGATAATGATAAGGATAGTGTCGCAGAAGCTGAGGATGATGACGACATATCTGAGGATGAGTCAAAGGGCCCGAAGTTCAAGGTCATAAAAAAAGCAAAAAAATAAAAGGGAAATCATACAAACGGAGAAGGAGGAAAACGGATGGAAGAACAGACAGCTGCTGTTGTAAAGGGAAACAGCGAAAATGACTCAAACGGCACCGTGAATGTGACCGGGGTCGCTCTGCCGGACAGTCCCGCAGCGCAGACCGGGTCAGGAGAAAAAAAGGAAGCAGAAAAAAATCAGGTTTCAAACGGAGGTACAAAGATGGCAGATCAGGTAAACAATAATGCAGTAACGACAGTGGATGTTGAAAAGATAGAGGAACTGCTCAAAAAGATCGAAAGATCAAACAAAAAGCAGGTCAGATGGGCCAGGACCGCAGGTATTTTCATGATCCTTCTCTTTGTAGTTATAGGCGGTGCTTTGTTCATGATGGTTCCCAGGGTGATCAATACACTTGCAAATATCGATGTTGCGGTAAATTCAGCCAATGAGGTTCTGAAGGAGGCCGATGCGGCCATCAGCGATATCAACGAGATGAGCAGGAGCCTGACGACCACAAGTGATGAGCTCAATTCCATGCTGACGGAAAACTCTGCGGCTCTGGCAAGTGCGATCTCGCAGATCGAAGCCATTGATTTCGAAAGCCTCAACAAGGCTATAGAGGATCTTGAGACCACTGTCGGTCCGCTTGCAAACTTCATGGGCAGATTTTCAAAAAAATAATAAATGATAAATATACTTCGGGGTCCCGCAGGCGCCGGAAAGACCACGCGCCTGTACGGGATCCTTCTTGAAAAAGCAAAAAAGAACAGGAAAAGCGACTTCATCCTGAGCGTACCCGAACAGTTCACCCTGAGCGCCATGAGGACCATCATGGAAATGAGTGAAGAAAAGGGAATACTCAACATTGATGTGCTGAGTTTCAACAGGCTGTCGCACAGGATATTTGAGAGCTCCGGGACGGACAGGACCGGGATACTTGATGATACCGCAAAAAATCTCCTGATCAGGCTCATTGCATCGGAAAAGAAGGATTCGCTGAAGATATTCGGAAACAATATGAACAGACAGGGCTATGTCAGTTGTGTGAAATCCGTTATTTCGGAATTTATGCAATATGGATATGGCCTTTTTGATATTGATGAGATGATCGAAAAGATCAGGCCGCAGGAGAGCGCGCTTGCGGCAAAGCTTTCCGATGTCAGAGTGATCTTTGGTGAATTTCAGAACAGGCTCGGAAAAGAGTACATGGCCAGGGAGGAGATCCTTGTCAGGGCCGCAAAGGATGCAGAAAAAGCACCGTTTCTCAAAGGAGCAACGGTGTTTCTTGACGGTTTCACGGGCTTCACCCCCGTTCAGTATGAACTGATCCAAAGCCTTTATGAGATCACGGGACAGATGTATGTGACCGTGACCGATGACGGAAGCGGCGATCCCCTCTTTGAACTGGGAAGGAGCACCATAGAACATCTTGAGAGTATCGCGCAGGGAGATATCAGGATAGAGGATGTTAATGACGGACGGATAGTCAGACACGCAGACTCTCCCGTGTTTGATTTCCTGGGGAAAAACATATTCAGGAGAACGGGAAAGACCTTTGATGACAATGACTGCATAAGCTTTTGCAGCGCAAAAAACCCGGAGGAGGAGGTCAGGTTCGTGCTTTCCCGCATCAGGGAACTTGTGGTGGACAGGAAATACAGATACAGGGATATGGCGGTCATCATGGGAAACGCCGGGGAATATGCCGATATCCTCAAAAAAGAAGCCCTTCGCTGCAATGTTCCCCTGTATCTGGATGTGACCCGGTGCATAGAATACAATCCGTTTTCAAGGATGCTGAAGGCTGCCCTGAACTGTGTCAGGGAGGATATGTCATATGATTCGGTGTTCAATTTCCTGAAAACACGCATGACGGGTCTGTCCGATACAGACATGGATCTGGCGGAAAACTATATCAGAGCCTTCAGGATCAGGGGAATGTCGAGGTATCAAAAGCAGTTTACCGCAATTTACGAAGGTATCGACGGGGAGACGGTTTCAGCCGCGGAACGGGTCAGAGAGCGTGTCTGTGATGTACTGTTGCCCATGTATGAGATCAGGAGATCCTCCACGGCCCGTGAGTTTACCACAAGGCTCTACGATCTGACCTGCAGACTGTCCTCTGCCGCATACCTTGAAGAGCGCGCCGCTGAGTTTGAAAAGCAGGGCGATCCGGTCCGGAAAATGGAATTTGAACAGATATATGAAAAGATCATGGATCTTTTTGACAGGATCGTTTCGGTCGTCGGAGATACCGTCATGGATATCGAGGAATATGCCGGCATCCTGGAAGCAGGTCTTTCCGAGATAAAGGTCGGCACACTGCCGCCTTCGGGAGACTGCGTCAGTGCAGGGGATTTTGAAAGGAGCCGCTTTGGTGATATAAAGGCTCTTTTCATGATCGGACTGTCTGAAAACAACATACCCTCTTCACCGGCAAAGGGAGGGATCATATCCGATATGGACAGACAGCTCTTAAAGGATAATGATTTTGAACTGGCACCCACAGCGGAGGAAAAGGCCGGTACGGAAAAATTTTATTATTACATGCATATCCTGAAGCCCTCAAAAAGGCTTTATCTTTCATACTCGGCGCTTTCAAACGACGGATCGGCCCGGAAGCCCTCATATTTTATGAAAGAGACACAGAGACTGTTTCCAAAGACTTCAATAAAGGAATACGACAGTCTGAAGGATCGTATCTTTTCGGTCTCGGATGCCATGATCAGGTTTTCAGGTTTCATCGGACGAAGCAGTGATGCCTATCCTCTCTACAGGGCCCTCAGGGATGATCCGGATTGCAGCCGGATAATAAATGCACATTTCATGATGCCCTGTGACAGACTGTCGCAGGCTGCCGCAAATGCTCTTTTCGGAAACGAAAAGTTTGAGAGCGCCAGTGAGCTGGAAATGTTTGCGGCCTGCGCCTATGCACATTATCTCAGGTACGGTCTGAGACTGAGAGAGAGATTTGATTTTGAGTTTGACGCAAGGGATGTGGGAACACTGCTGCATGACATTCTGAAGAAATATTCCGAGGCGCTTGAAGAAAGAAATCTTACATATGTAAATGTTGATGACAAAGAATCGCTTTCGATCCTGGAGGACATACTTTCAGGAGCCGGAAACGAAAAGATCGTAAACCTGTACAAAAGCAGTGCCAGAAATGCCTATATGAAAAACAGGATCGACAGGATCGCAAAAAGAACGGTCGACACCCTCAGGTTCCAGGCACGGCAGGGATCCTTTGTTCCCTCGGCTTTTGAAAAAAAGTTCACCTGCAACGGACTGAAGGGCTTCATAGACAGGATAGACAGATATGAAGACGGTCAGGATGTGTACATAGATATCATCGATTATAAATCCGGAAGCAAAGAATTCGATTCCGACAGGGTCTGGTACGGTCTGGACCTGCAGCTTGTGATCTACATGTCGGCGGCCATGGAGATGGAGGTGAAGCTTTCGGGCAGGGATGAGAGTGCCGTCCATCCCGCGGGCCTCTTTTATTATCATATAGATGATCCCGTGGTGGATGAAAAACCGGGAGCCTCCGACGGGGAGATCGCAGAGCTTATCTACAGGAAACTGAAGCTTTCCGGTGTTGTTAATTCGGATGATGCGGTCATAGATGCTTTTGACAGAAAAATCAGGACGGAGCGAAGCTCTGCCGTAATACCCGTACGTATAAACAGGGACGGGACCATCGGGGCACAGTCCTCTGCCCTGTCCGAAGAGGATATCAAAGAGATGATGGAGCATACATCAGACCTTGTTTCGGAATTCAGAAAGTCCGTCAGTGAGGGCTGCATCCAAAGGGAACCTTATGAACTTGCAGGGAAAACACCCTGTGATTATTGCAGTTTTCTGTCAATGTGCGACAAAGGAAAAAAGAGAAAGTTGAAAAAAAGGTAATGGAATTTACAAAGGAGCAGCAAAAAGTCATAGATGTGAGGGGCACAAATGCCCTTGTGTCGGCTGCGGCAGGATCCGGCAAGACTGCTGTTGTTGTTGAGCGTCTGATCGAGAGGGTCATAAAGGACGGGATAGATATAGATGAGATCCTGCTCGTGACCTTCACAAAGGCGGCTGCGGCGGAGATGAAGGACAGGATCAGGGAGGCTTTTGAAAAAAAACTTGAAGAGACCGATCCGAAGGATCCGGTATTCGGACATGTTGAAAAGCAGTTTTCACTCCTTTTCGGGGCACCCATCTCCACCATAGATTCCTTTTGTCTGGATGTGATAAAAAACAATTTTGACATCATTGAGGCAGAGCCCTCCTTCCGTGTGGCAGATGACGGAGAGACGGCCATGATCAGGGCGGATGTCATGGATGAACTGATGGAAAGACATTACTCGACGGAGGATGATACCCGCTTCTTTGATTTCCTGGAAAGATTTTCTGTCAGAAGATCCGATGAGGATATAACCGATGCCATAGAAAAGATTCATGATTTTGCGGTGAGCAGACCCGATCCCGAAGGATTTATCATATCCCTGACAGACCTTTATGATGTGAAAAGCACGGAGGAGATCAAAAACAGCAGGCTGTTTTCGGTGGCCTTTGAACTGATCACAAGCAGGCTTTCTGCTGTGAGAAATGCCATGGCAAAGGCTGTTGAGATAGTGGATCTGCCCGACGGACCACAGACCTACAGGGCTTCCTTTGAGGAAGACCTGTCTCTGCTTGATGAGCTTTTGGAAGCAGATGATTTTTTTGCTCTTTTCGGGAGAGCTTCCGGGGCATCCTTTTCAAAGCTTTCATCCGCAAAAAGCCCGGGGGAGGACCAAAGCCTGCGGGAAGCCGCAAAAGCCCTCAGGGACAGGGCAAAAAAGATGTTTGAAAAGCTTCAGTCCTCGTTTTTTGAGGGAACCTTGGAAGACATCCTTGCAGAACTGAAGCAGGGAAAAGAGGATATGAAGGTCCTGTCGGAGCTTTCACTTGAATTTTTGAGGGATTTCAGGGAGGAAAAGAAAAGAAGGGGACTGATGGATTTTACCGATATAGAGCATTCTGCCCTCAGAATACTTCAAAATGCGGAGGTTTTGCGAAGATACAGGAAAAAGTTCAGGGAAGTGATGGTGGATGAGTACCAGGACTGCAACCGTATTCAGGAGGAGATCTTCAAATGCGTTTCAAACGGCAGGAATCTTTTCTGTGTCGGAGATGTGAAACAGAGCATCTATTCCTTCAGGGATGCCTGTCCCGACCTTTTCGTGAACAAGTATCAAAAGTACGCAGAGGAAGAGGAGGGAGAACTGATCCTGCTCTCAAAAAACTTCAGAAGCAGACAGGCGGTTCTTGATGCTACAAATGTAGTATTTAAGAATATCATGCATTCCGATGTGGGCGGAGTAGAATATGACAAAAATGCGTTCCTGAATTATTCGGATTCCTATACCACCCATAATCCCGATGATATGACCGAGTACCTCCTGGCACCCGGTGACAGGGATTCGGATCTGTCCGGTATGGAAATACAGGCATTATCCGTAGCAAAAAGGATACGCGAACTTGTGGGAAATTTTGATGTTGAGGACAGAAAGACAAAGACGGTCAGGAAATGCACCTACGGGGACATAGTGATACTGATGCGTTCTCTTTCGGAATATGGACAGACCTATGCCGGGATCCTGTCTGACAGCGGTATTCCCGTATCTCTTGATAATAAGACCGGATACCTTTTGTCAGCCGAGATCAGGACGCTGATCAATTTTTTATATGTCATCGATAATCCGAGACAGGATATCCCGCTTGCGGGAACCCTTTTGAGCATATTCGGGGATTTTGATGAAAGCGATCTTGCCCTTATCCGGGCAGGGGCACCGAAGGCCACTCTTTTTGAAGCGGTTGAAAGGGCAGCCGGGGAGGGGGATGAAAAGGCCTCGCTGTTTCTTGCAAAGCTTGAAAGATACAGGCATGCAGCCTCTTATCTTTCGATGTATGAGCTTTTGACCCTCATAATAAAGGAACACGGTTATGACAACATTGTCAGAGCCGGAAAGAACGGCGCTTTAGGCATCAACAATCTGAATATGCTCCTTTTCAGGGCATCGGAGTTTGAAAAGACATCATATAAGGGACTATTCAGGTTCATACGATATATTGAGTATCTGAAGAGGTATGAGATAGACATGAAGGGTCCCTCGGAGGAGGATCCCGACAGGGATGCCGTGAGGATCATGACCGTACATCACTCCAAAGGACTTGAATTTCCTGTGGTCATGGTATGCGAGCTTCAAAGACGTTTCAACTCAAGGGATCTGTCTGAAAGACTTCTGACCGATGATGTGCTGGGAGCGGGAACGGATATCATTGACATCAAAAGGAGAACAAGAAAAAAAACATTTGTAAAAAAACTGATACAGCTCAGAAAGGAAAATGCCCTGAAAGGCGAGGAGCTGAGAATCCTTTATGTTGCGATGACCAGAGCGGAACAAAAACTGATCCTGTCCTCCGTGGAAGCACAGGACGGTTTTGGAAACGGTACGCGCAGGACCGATGCGAGGATCCTGTCCTCCGTCACGGATGCGGATTGCTTTGGACATTTGCTGGACCTGGCTTTTGATATGGACCCGGAAACAGCAAAACATATCAAAAAAAAGTGCGGATCCGTTGATGAACTTGTCATGGAGGCGGTTGAAAGAGCTGCGGATGAAGATTTCCTGAAAAAGGACTTCATATTAAAGGCGGAAGCCTTTGAAGGTGATGAGGATGAGGAGATCAAAAGACAGATCCATACGGTATTTTATCATGATGATGCTGTGAGTATCCCGGAAAAACTGTCGGTATCCTACATAAAACATGAGGCCATGGAGGAGGCAGGAGCAAAGATAGCTGCAATTGAAACGGAAAGATACCGTCCTGTTCCGGCATTTATCTCCGGAAAGGCGGAAAGGGCGGATACTCCGAATACCGGCGCTTTGAGAGGAACTGCGTATCATGCTTTTTTTGAGCATCTTGACTTTGAAAGGATGTCTGAGGAGGAAGATGTCAGAAAGCAGATAGATGAACTTCAAAGCAGGGGGATACTTGATGAAAAAGAGGCCGGGTTCATAAATGTATCTGACATCACGGCCTTTGCCCGGACTGATCTTGCCGCAAGGATGAAAAGGGCGGCACAAAACGGATGCCTTTTCAGGGAGCAGCCGTTTGTGATACTGGTAAAGGCGGATGAGATCGATCCTTCCTATCCCGGTGATGAAAAGATCATGGTCCAGGGTATCATAGATGCATATTTCATCGAGGACGGAAAGGCCGTTATCATGGACTACAAGACTGACAGGGCTGAAATTGCGGAGGAACTCATATTAAAATACAGGGCCCAGCTTGATTATTATGCAAAAGCCATCAGGCAGCTGACAGGTATGGAGATTTCGGGAGAGATCATCTATTCCGTGGCGCTGAAGGAGGAAATCGTGGTATCATAGGTCTGCGAAAGAGTATTTATGGAAAAGAGTGATATGGTGAAATGAAAAGAAAATGGATGATACCGGTGATGTTTGCGGTGCTTGCCCTCCTTTTCGGATGCGGCAGCAAAGCAGATGTGCCCGAAAAGGAAGAAGAAAACATAATATATCTCGATACCTCAAAGGAAGCAGCAGTACCTGCAGTTGAGGAAAAAGCCGTCCCGGATGTGACGGTTGAAAGCTATATGGTTCTCAAGAGGGCCGGAGCCGGACAGGCGGTCTTTATTGAGGAGGGTATGGCCTCTGCCGCAAAAAAGACAGAAATGACCGCAGCCCCGTCATCACAGGAAAACCCGGTGCAAAACGCCGTGGAGACGGTTGATACGGAGGAGGACCCGGCAAAAACCGGAGAAGATACGAAAGAGGAGGACACAAAGGAAGAGGATACCGGAGAAGATGATGCAAAAGAGGAAGAGACGGCAAAGGAGGAGGAGCCTTCCGAAGAACCGGAAAAGCCTCAGGAAGCCGCCGCTCCTGCATCAGGCGGAGGCAGGGTTGTCTGTATAGATGCAGGCCATCAGAGAAAGCAGAATTCCGCAAAGGAGCCCGTCGGACCGGGGGCATCCCAGACAAAGATGAAGGTCACCAGCGGTACATCCGGTACGACAACGGGAGTACCTGAATACCAGCTGACTCTGGCTGTAGCCTTAAAGCTTCAAAGTGTGCTGCAGCAGCGGGGATATACGGTCGTCATGTGCAGATCCTCCCATGATGTTGATATCAGCAATGTGGAAAGGGCACAGATAGCGAACAATGCCGGTGCCGGCGCCTTCATCCGTATACATGCCGACGGTGCCCAGAGCGCATCCGCCACGGGAGCCTCCACCCTTGCTCCCTCGGCCTCAAATCCGTACTGTGCCAATATATCCTCATCCAGTCAGTCCCTTGCCAAAAATGTTATAAATTCATATTGTGCAAAGACCGGCATGAAAAACAGAGGGATGCAGATAAATGACGGAATGACGGGACTGAACTGGTCACAGGTTCCTGTGACGATAATAGAGATGGGATTCATGACAAATCCTTCGGATGATGCGCTGATGCAGACCGAAAGCTTTCAGCAGGCAGCTGCCGAGGGAATGGCGGACGGGATAGACGCCTTTTTTGCAGGAAGGTAATGTAATATGACAGATGTGATAATAATAGGAGCCGGAGTTGTCGGCGCAGCCATAGCAAGGGAACTGTCAAGAAAAGACAGATCCGTTCTGGTACTTGAAAAAAACTCAGATGTCTGTGAAGGCACTTCAAAGGCAAATTCAGGCATAGTTCACGGCGGTTATGATGCTATGCCGGGCACAAAAAAGGCCTTCTTCAATGTTGAGGGAAGCCTAATGATGGAAGAACTGTCAAAGACTCTTGATTTTCCGTACAAAAGGAACGGATCGCTGGTGCTTTTGCCCGATGGCGCGGATGAGGATGCGCTTGAGGCGCTTTTTCAAAGAGGACGGAAAAACGGGGTGAAGGGACTTGAGATCATAGACAGAAAAAGACTTCATGAGCTTGAGCCGAATGTGAATGATTCCATCAAAAAGGCGCTTTATGTCCCTACAGGGGCTTTGGTCTGTCCTTTTCTGCTCACTATAGCCCTTGCGGAAAATGCCGCGGTAAACGGGGTGGAGTT
>CAMVDF010000046.1 GCA_947166195.1 uncultured Lachnospiraceae bacterium | reverse complement strand
CTATCTCGATCCGGGCAGGAAAGCCTCTCATCTCCTGCTCTGAGAATTTATAACCCGGGGACCTGTCCGAATCGTCGATCTTTACCCTGAAGTCCTTCAAAGCCTCTTTCAGTTTTGCCGCCTCTTCCAGAACTCCCTCTTTTTTCTGCTGGATGGGTATGATAACGATCTGGGTAGGTGCAACCTTTGGAGGAAGCACCAGCCCTTCGCTGTCGCCATGGACCATGATGATCGCTCCTATTATCCTGGTAGATACTCCCCAGGATGTCTGGAAAGGATGGTGGAGCTTGTTGTCCCTGTCCGTGAACTCTATACCAAAGGCCTTTGCAAAGCCGTCTCCGAAATTGTGGCTTGTGCCGGACTGAAGAGCCTTTCCGTCATGCATCATAGCCTCGATAGTGTAGGTCTCCTCTGCTCCCGCAAATTTTTCCTTGTCCGTCTTTCTGCCCCTGATCGTGGGTATCGCCAGAAAATCCCTGCAGAAATCAGCATAAACATTCAGCATCATTACTGTACGTTCTTCTGCTTCTTCATAGGTGGCATGTATGGTATGCCCCTCCTGCCACAAGAACTCTCTGCTCCTGAGGAAGGGTCTTGTGGTCTTTTCCCAGCGGACAACTGAACACCACTGATTATAATTTTTTGGCAGATCCCTGTAGGAATGCACATCATTTTTGTAAAGATCACAGAAAAGGGTCTCGGATGTAGGTCTGACACACAGTTTTTCCGTGAGGGGTTCCAGCCCTCCCTGTGTCACCCATGCCACCTCGGGAGCAAATCCCTCCACATGATCCTTTTCCTTTTGAAGAAGGCTCTCCGGTATGAAAAGCGGCATGTACACATTCTCAACCCCGGTTTCCTTGAATCTCCTGTCCAGCTCTCTCTGTATGTTTTCCCAGATCGCATATCCGGCGGGTTTTATTATCATGCAGCCTTTCACGCTGGAATAATCTATGAGTTCTGCCTTTTTTACGATATCCGTGTACCACTTTGCGAAGTCTTCCTCCATCGCCGTGATGTTCTCAACAAGCTTTTCGGCCATTTTTTCTCTCCTTGTATTGTTCTGGATAATTTTTTCTCTGCCTGTCATTCAATGACTTCAGATGGGTTTTGCACCTGCTTTTTTCTGCAGGTTCTCTTTGAACTGTGCAAATTTGCTCTTTTTTACCGGCTCCGCCTTTATGCTGCCTCTGACGCCCTTTACGGCGGTGATATATATACCGCTTACGGTTGCCTTCACTTCTTTTTTTGTGGGAATCGTATCAAAGATTGCCGCATCCGCTATAAAGGACATTACCTGCGGACCCACCTTTGCCTTGACCACCGGGACCTTTGAAAACCTCATAAGCTTTGGCGCATTCTGCATTACTATCGCCGGCAGTCCCGCATCCTTCAGCTTCATCTTTTTTTTGTCGATGATGAGCATCTGTACTGTCTGCGCTGCTGCATCAATCTGCGCCTGCTGCTCGGCCTGTTTTTTCTGCATCCTTTTGCCAAAAAAATAAAGGCCCACGGTTGCTGCTATGAGCAGCACTATCACTATGATCAGAACTATCCATCCAGTATTCAAACTTTCACCTCCGATATCTGAATTTTTATCTTTCCCTTTTCATGGGGCTCCCCGTTGAGGGTTGTATTATATGATGCTTTGATACTGATTGCCGAATCAGTTTCCTGAAGCAGCAGATCAACAGTCTCAAAACCGATCTCAAATGTGCCGTAGGGAGTGACATATTTTGAAACATGCCTCTGTCCTGTCTCAAGAAGCACCTCTGTCTTTACTTCTCCGTCTCTTTTGTAGGACAGATGCTCCCTGTCAAACCTCAAAGAGAATTTCTCAAAAAGACCGTCTGTCTCCCTTTCAAAAAAAAGATAATAAGTGGAATCTTTTTTGTGATATCTGGCGATGGCTTCAATATCCGGGGCATCCGCATGTCCGCTGATGCAGACAAAACACTCCTTTGTCATTATCTAGTATTCCTCTATGGCAATCTTTTTTGCTCCAAGGATCCCGTATGGAAGGATCATATTTGCTATGGTCTTGAATTTCTCTGCCTCATCACTGACAAAGAATCTGTATGGCGTTTCTCCCAGCTCGATCTCACGGTCATTTGTAATGTCTTTTTCCTTCAGCATCTCAAGGCATTCCAGTGCCGTCTCGTATGCGGGATTTACAAGCTCCACCTTTTCTCCTACCACCTTTTTGATGGTATCCTTGATCAGAGGATAGTGCGTGCATCCCATGATGAGCGTATCAATGTCTGAATCTATGAGATCTGCCAGGTATCTCCCTGCGATCTCGGTGGTTACAGGATCATCGATGAGACCCTCTTCGACAAGCGGAACAAAAAGCGGACAGGCCTTGCCTATGATCCTGAATCTCCCGTCCATCTCATGGAGTAATCTCTCATATACTCCGGAGGATATCGTGGCTTCCGTACCGATCAGTCCTATCTTGCCGTTCCTTGTTTTTTTTGAAGCAGAGACCGCCCCCGGTTTCACCACCCCTATGATGGGTATATCCGTTTCTTTTTCAATATCGTCAAGGGCAAGGGCACTGGCTGTATTGCATGCTATGACTATAGCCTTCACACTCTGCGATTTCAGAAATCTGATGATCTGTCTGGAATACTGTGTGACAGTTTCCTTCGATTTCGAACCATAGGGCACTCTCGCCGTATCACCAAAAAAGATAAGTCTCTCCTTCGGCATCTGCTTCATCATCTCGCGAAATACGGTCAGTCCGCCTACTCCGGAATCAAATACTCCTATGGCTTTTTCTCTTTCACTCATGATCTTTTCAAGAAAGCTTCCCGTAAATGCCCATGGTCTGCTGATCTATATGGAGCTTTATGATCTCAACCGCCACATCGCTCTTTCCGGCTTCTATCGCCCCGGTCAGCATCCTGTGTTCTTCTACCAGATGGGAAAACTCCTTCATATCCTTTATGTATTCGTATCTGTATCTGAAAAGCTGCTCCTTCAGGTTGTTCAGGGTATCAGCTATCATTTCGTTTCCGGCCGCTTCTATTATTATGTTATGGAATCTCTCGTCTGCTTCCGCAGTCTTTGCAGCGTCATTCTGTTTTGCGGCCTTTTCGAACGCCAGATTTGCCTCTCTGAGTTTTTCCAGCTGTTTCCTTGTGATACGGGAACAAGCGGCATTTACCGCAAAAGTCTCAAGAGTCTTTCTGGCTTCAAGAGCATCTGCCAGTCTTTTTTCCGTCACTCCCGAAACCTGAGCTCCCCTTCTGGGAAACATGTCGACCAGACCCTCCTGTTCAAGCCTCCTGATCGCTTCCCTCACGGGCGTGCGGCTGACGCCGAGTCTTTCGGATATGGCGATCTCCATGAGCCTCTCTCCGGGTTTGAGCTTTCCATATAAAATCTCATCTCTCAGGGTGTTGAATACAACATCCCTCAGCGGCAAAAACTGTTCATCCATTATAAAATCCGGTTAAATAGATCCTGTCCGTGATCTGTGATTCCTCGAGACAGTTGTAAACTCTTTCAACAGAAGCATCATCCACAAAAAGTCCAAATACAGACGGTCCGCTGCCGCTCATCAGAGCGCCGGCCGCACCGTTTGACATCATTATCTCCTTTATCCTGTCTATAACGGGATATCTGGGTATGGTCACGCTTTCAAGGACATTTCCCAAAAATTCGGGGATACAGCCAATATCATCCATCTCTATAGCCGCCTTCAGGTGGTCTATGTCAGGATGGACACCCATGAATTCCTTTCTGTCAAATTCTTCGTAAACCTCTTTTGTGGACACCATGATATCCGGAACCGCAACTATGGCTGTGAGTCCGAGCGGGGCTCCAAGCGGTTCAAGTATCTCTCCTATGCCCTGTGCCATGGCAGTTCCGCCGTTTATCAGAAAGGGTATGTCAGCTCCAAGCTCTGCTCCCCTCTCCATTAGCTCCCCGTCCGAAAGACCGAGGCCGAAAAACTCATTTACCCCCTTCAGTACTGCGGCTGCATCGGCACTTCCTCCTCCGAGGCCTGCCGCAACCGGTATGTTTTTTATTATATCTATCTCCAGGCTGTCGGTAATTGAAAATTCACTGAAAAGAAGCTTTGCCGCCCTGAAAGCAAGATTTCTCCCATCGACCGGAAGCGAGCTGTCGCTGCAGGTTACAAGTATGTTTCCCTCTTCTTCGCTGCCGTTTACTTCGGGGATGGCATGGATAGTGATCACATCATGCAGGTCTATGGTCTGCATGATCATTTTCAGATCATGATATCCGTCAGAACGCCTTCCCGTTATATCAAGTCCAAGATTTATCTTTGCATAGGCATTTATCTGCATTTTCCTTCAGGTTCTCCTGTCAAAAAGATTAAGCCGACACCCATTCACTATACCATAAAAAGATGTTGTATACAATTAAAACGCGGTACCCTCCCTTATTATTGGGAATGTACCGCATCCTTTTCAAAAACCGAAGGGATCCTCCATAAAAATCGGGATCCTCAGAGTTTTACAGGTATTCGTTTCTGTTGCAGATCTTCAGATTTTCCAGAACCTTTTTGATATCGGCTGTATCATCCTTTGAGCAGATCAACAGAGCATCCTCCGTATCCACTATTACACAGTTCTCCATGCCGACTGTAGCTATGAGCTTTTCCTTTCCCTGAATTATACAGTTGTTTGTACCGACGGTGATGACATTTCCCGCTGTTATATTTCCCATCTCATTGGAAGTCTGGATCCGCTCCAGTGCAAGCCAGCTGCCCACATCATCCCATCCGAAATTTCCAGGTATGGTATATATGTCCTCGGATTTTTCCATGATACCGTAATCTATGGATATGGAAGGAAAACCGGGATACACTTTTTCAATGATCTCCTGCTCCTGGCTTGTGTTCACTGCATCCTTTATGATGGAAAGTCCCTCATGAACATCCGGCATAAACCTTTCAAAGCATTTCATTATGGAGGAAACCTTCCAGACAAACATTCCCGAATTCCAAAGATACTGGTCGGTAGACAGGTATTCCTTTGCCGTTTCAAGATTCGGCTTTTCGGCAAAATGCTCCACCCTGTAACTTCTTTTGTACATATCGTCAGGTATGAATTTGATATAGCCGTAACCCGTTTCGGGAAAATCGGGGGCTATTCCCATGGTCACAAGCCTGTCGTCATCCTCTGCAACCTCCACCGCATCCTTCAGGGTTGCAAGGAACATCTGATTGTACTTGATCAGATGGTCCGATGGAAGGACCAGCATGACCACATCCTCTTCATATCTTTTGGATATGTAGGCAGCTCCGAGCCCTATGCCGGGCGCTGTATTTCTCCCTACAGGCTCACATATGATATTTTCCGGCTTTATCCCGGGCAGCTGCTCCTTTACAAGCGGCAGATAATCCCTGTTTGTGGATATGAATATGTCCTCTTCGCTGACCAGAGGCAGGATTCTTTCCATTGTCAGCTGGATCAAAGTCTTTCCATCGTTTGTCAGCGAAAGGAACTGTTTGGGATTGTTCTTTCTGGAACGAGGCCAGAATCTCTCCCCGCGTCCTCCTGCCATGATCAGAGCCGTAACCTTCATCAGTTAAAAATCCCTTTCTTTTTCTTTTTGCTCTTTGATGAGTTTTCGGATGATGCCTCATCTGTATGGTTTTTCACATAGTTGAGGGAATCACCGGTCACCTGGTCAAACTGTTTCAACAGCTCCCTTGCGCTCTGGGTGAGACCCGTGGGCACCTGAACAACGAGGGTAACATAGTGGTCGCCCCTGGCGTTTTTATTATTTAATACGGGAACTCCCTTGCCCTTCAGCCGGATCTTTGTATCGGTCTGGGTGCCGGGTTTAATGGTATTTATAACCTTTCCGTCCACCGTATCTATCAACACTTCGCCACCAAGCGCAGCCTGTGCATAGGATATTGGTGCGGTTGAAAAGATATCGTAATCTCTTCTCTGGAAGATCGGGTGTCTGGATACATTTATCTCAACCAGAAGGTCTCCCCTGGGACCGCCGTTCACTCCCGGCTCGCCTTTTTCCCTGATCCTCACGCACTGTCCGTTATCTATTCCGGCAGGTATGCTCACCTCTATCTTTTTTCTGTTTGAGATGTAGCCGGTGCCGTAACAGTCCGTACATTTTTCCTTGATGATCTTTCCCGTACCCGAACAGTCCGGACATGTCTGGACATTCTGTACAGTTCCAAAAAGCGACTGCTGGGTATAAACGATCTGTCCCTTTCCGCCGCACTTCGGGCAGGTTACGGGAGATGTTCCGGCCTTTGCTCCGGTTCCGTGACATTTTGTACACTCATCCTTCAATGTGAGCTCTATCTCCTTGTCACAGCCGAACACCGCCTCTTCAAAGGTGATCCGAACGGAGGTGCGCAGATTTGCACCCTTTCGGGGACCGGTCCTGTTTGCCCTCCTGCCCCCAAACATATCTCCGAAAAGATCCCCGAAGATATCTCCAAAATCCATGGAGTTGAAGTCAAAGCCTCCGCCGTAGCCTCCGCCGCCCTGCGAGAACGCAGCATGACCAAACTGATCGTACTGCGCCTTCTTTTGAGGATCGCTCAGTACGGCATATGCCTCAGATGCCTCTTTGAATTTTGCCTCCGCATTCTTATCTCCCGGATTCATATCCGGATGGTATTTTTTGGCAAGAACCCTGTATGCTTTTTTTATGGTCTCCTCGTCAGCATTTTTGTCGACGCCGAGAACCTCGTAATAATCTCTTTTCTGCTCTGCCATTTTTCAGTATTATACCTCTCGGTAATCTCCGTCTACCACATCGGGGCCTGCGCCGCCGTCATTGCTGTCATCGCTTCCGGATGATGAATTATCCGCATAACCGGATCCTGCCGCACTTCCGGCACCTGCAGCCTGAGCACTTTCATAAACCTTTGCAAAAAGCTTCTGGGCACTTTCCATCAGCTTCTCCTTGGCTGACTTTATCTCATCAACATCAGAATCGCTCATATTCTCGGCTTCGGGGTGCTTTGCCAGGATATCCTTGAGTGACTGAAGATCTGCTTCGAGTGCTGCCTTGTCGTTTGCATCTATCTTGTCGCCGACTTCCTCCAAAGCCTTTTCGGTCTGGAATACAAAGGAATCCGCATCATTCTTTGTGTCGATGGCTTCCTTGCGCTTTTTGTCCTGAGCCTCATATTCCTGAGCCTCCTTGATGGCCTTTTCGATATCCTCATCAGACATATTGGAGCCCGCTGTGATGGTTATGTGCTGCTCCTTGCCGGTTCCGAGATCCTTTGCCGAAACATTTACTATGCCGTTTGCGTCGATATCAAAGGTAACCTCTATCTGGGGCACGCCTCTCCTTGCGGGAGGTATTCCATCCAGCCTGAACTGTCCGAGACTCTTGTTGTCACGGGCAAACTGCCTCTCTCCCTGGAGAACATTTATATCAACGGCTGTCTGATTGTCTGCTGCCGTGGAAAATACCTGGCTCTTCTTTGTGGGGATGGTCGTATTCCTCTCAATGAGCCTTGTTGCAACTCCGCCCATGGTCTCTATCGAAAGTGAAAGAGGAGTTACATCCAGCAGAAGCACATCGCCCGCACCTGCATCTCCTGCAAGCTTGCCGCCCTGAACGGATGCTCCGATGGCCACACATTCATCGGGGTTGAGAGTTTTTGAAGGCTCCTGTCCGGTGAGCTGTTTTACCTTTTCCTGTACACATGGAATACGCGTGGATCCGCCGACCAGCAGCACCTTGCCGAGATCGGAATTTGTCAGCCCCGCATCCTTCATGGCATTCTGAACAGGTATAGCGGTCCTTTCAACTATATCATGAATGAGCTCTTCAAATTTAGCCCTGGTAAGTGTCAGGTCAAAGTGCTTCGGTCCGTCTGCTGTAGCCGTAATGAAGGGAAGGTTGATATTTGTTGTATTTGCGGATGAAAGCTCTTTCTTTGCCTTTTCCGCAGCCTCCTTCAGTCTCTGGAGAGCCATCTTGTCATTTGAAAGATCGACACCTTCCTTGTTTTTGAAATCATCTATCATGTACTGTGTGATGACATTATCTATATCATCACCTCCGAGATGGGTATCTCCGTTTGTGGCAAGAACCTCAATGACACCGTCTCCTATCTCTATGATGGAAACATCAAAGGTTCCGCCTCCGAGATCATAAACCATGATCTTCTGCTCTTTTTCATTATCAAGTCCATATGCCAGAGCCGCAGCTGTCGGCTCGTTTATGATACGCTTAACCTCAAGTCCGGCGATCTTTCCGGCATCTTTTGTAGCCTGTCTCTGTGCGTCGTTAAAATATGCGGGAACCGTGATGACTGCATCGGATACCTTTTCTCCCAGATAGCTTTCCGCATCTGCCTTCAGCTTCTGGAGGATCATAGCAGATATCTGCTGCGGTGAATATTTCTTGTCATCTATTGAACGGCCATGGTCGGTACCCATATCTCTCTTTATGGATGATATCGTCCTGTCCGCATTGGTAACTGCCTGTCTCTTTGCCGGCTCACCGACAAGTCTTTCACCTGTCTTTGTAAATGCCACGACCGAGGGTGTTGTTCTTGCACCTTCCTGGTTTGCTATGACGGTAGGCTTTCCACCTTCCATTACCGCCACACAGCTGTTTGTTGTTCCAAGATCGATACCTATTATCTTACTCATATCTTTGTCCTTTCCGCGCTTGTTTTCCGCGCCACTGTAATCTTTATCTCAAATCCTTCTGACCGGGTCCATTTCACCGGTCACAGATCAAAAACTACTGCCCCACGCATACCATGCTGTGTCTTACCACGGAATCCCTGTACATATAGCCCTTTTGAAGCTCTTTGATGACTTTTCCGGACTGGTCCGCATCTCCTTCTTCCTGCATCACCGCATTATGAAACTCCGGGTCAAAATCCTTTCCCAAAGCTTCTATGGGAGTGACACCTGCTTTTTCAAGTTCATCCATGAGCTGCCTGTAGACCATCTCCATGCCGTCCATGAAAGGATCCTGCTTTTCCTCCTCGTTGCTCCCGGCCATCTCAAGCGCACGCTCAAAGTTGTCAATTATCGGAAGGATTTTTTCTATGATGCTCTTTGCTCCCACCTCGAACATCTGCTCCTTTTCCTTTTCGGTGCGTTTCCGGAAGTTATCAAACTCAGCCATCTGCCTCATGACCTTGTCATTTAATTCTTCTATCTTTGCATCTTTCGGATCCTTTTTTTCTTTTTCAGGCTCTGTTCTGTCTTCCCCGGCGGAACCGTCATCTTCTGTGCTATTTTCCGGATCTTCTCCGGCCTCTTTGGCCGCTTCCTCTTTTACTTCATCCGCAGCCTGCTCTGTATCGGTCTCTTTAGCCTGTTCCTGCTCTTTTATATCTTTAGTCTTTTTTTCTTCTTTTTTCTCTTTTTTTTCTTTGCTGTCCTTCAAACCGCCTTGCTCCTTTCCGTATCATGTTTATTTCCAACCGGATATCAGGTACTCTTGTATATCATATCCAGCTGATCCATCAGCTTTTTGATCGTACCCATGACCTTTTCATAATCCATTCTTTTCGGACCGATGATCCCTACCGTACCCCGCATGCCCTCTCCGAGCTCATAGGTCGCTGTGACAACAGAACAGTCCTTCATGGCCGGAACAGGAGCTTCGCTTCCTATATAGACCTGAATGCCGTTCTTTTCGGAACTGTCTTCCATCAGTCTCTCCGTAACCATCTTTTCAAGCTGCTTCTTTTCCTCAAAGGTATTTATGATGTCGCTTGCCTTTTCGTTGTCGGCAAGCTCCGGGTATCTGAATATATTGTTGGCTCCGCTGGTGTAGATCTCCAGGTTTTCATCAGCCCTGATGGCATCAGCCACTGCATCTATCACCGAGCTGACCACATCTGTATGTATCCCTGCCTTTTCCTTGAGCAGAGTGATCAGACCGAGATTTATCTTTTCAAGGGAAAGTCCATTCAGATGGGTATTCAAAAGCAGGTTGAGCTTCAATATCGTATCGTCGTCAAGGGGTGCATCCGTATGTATCATCTTGTTCTTGATGATATTTCCCTCCACCACTATGACTGCAAGGATACTGCTTTCGTCCACCTTTGAAAGCTGGATGAACTTCAGCTTGTTCCTGTGTATCTCCGGCGCGGATACCATAGCCGCATAGTTGGTATTGGATGCCAGAAGCTTTGCTGCCTGCTTCAATACCTCGGAAAGCTGATCCGCTTTTTCGAGGACGACCTCCTTCATGTCCTCGATCTCTCTTTCCTTTGTCTCCATCAGGCTGTCGACATAGAACCTGTAACCCTTGTCTGTGGGTATCCTTCCACTTGAAGTATGGGGCTGAAGGATATATCCCATCTCCTCCAGATCAGCCATTTCATTTCTGATGGTAGCAGAACTGAGGCTTAAATCCGTATATTTCGAGATGGTCCTCGAACCAACCGGTTCTCCGGTCTCCAGATATGTCTTTATGACTGCTGTCAGTATTTTTATCTTTCTTTCATCCAGCTCCATATCCGCTTCCTGATCCTTTGTATATTAGCACTCAGTCAATTCGAGTGCTAATACCTTCAATTCATATATATATCACCGCAATTTCCTTTTGTCAACCGTGGAAATGTATCTTTATCCCACTTTGTGACCGGTCCGACTGCGGAAGAAGGAAGCATCTCTGTTTTGCGACGCCCTTTTTCACGCCGTTATGATACTCGAAAGTGCTCATAAAACAGGGATACCGGTACAGGATGTACCGGTAAGGCCGAATTGAGCCTGGAGCGAATTGAGGCCGGTCCCGTGACATATCAAATACTGTAGGCACTTTCCTAGTATAGCGTTCGAAAAATAACTGGACTAATGCGCAGAATGCTTGCCTGAGAGCGCGTTTTCAAAAACGCAGGCGTAGCGGGGTGCTAAACAGCCAGTGGCTGTTTGCTTAGCACCGACCGGAGCGGAGCGTAGACCGCCGAGGCTTTTGGAAGCGTGCTGTCAGGTGAGCAGGCAAGCATTTGGTACAGTTATTTAAGAAACGCTATACTAGTATCATAGGCGGGAAAAAACTGGCGAGCAAAACAGAGATGCTTCCCTCCGCAGTCGGATCGAAGGCAGAACATGAGATTCTCACCGGGTGTTTGCAAAAAAGATCATTTCGTCCAGAACTGGACATTATAGGACATGCGGCCGCTATACAAAAGGATCTCCTCCTCCATTTTGTACCCCGCCTTCATCAGATCGGCTGTATCAAGCCTGTCATAATCCGTATCCATGCCATCTATCAGTGTGACCATTTCATACCCGCCATTCTCAGCCTTTTCTCTTATCTTCATCTGCTCATTATAGTGGGAATTGATGACCGTACCGGCATGGGGAAAGAGTTTCTGCTCCCACGGAGTACTGTTGTATTCCATCAGAAACTGGATATTTACCACCATGTTGTGGCCGTTATTATATAGATACTTTCCGTTAGATAAAGCATGAAATCCCAACGGTGGAACATAATAGACCTCTCCTTTTTGCGCTGCATCCGAAACCAGCGCATAGGCTTTTTCCCAGGCCTTTATCTGTTCATCCGTTTTTTCATAGATCTTCAGTCTCGTCCCGGTCCTGAAGGCACTGAAGGAAACAGTCAAAAGCAGAAGGACTGTCAGGATACCCTGTATCAGGCCTTCATTTTCAGCGATCAGCCTGTCCTGGATAATAAAAGCGTATATGATGACAGCCGGCATCAGAAGCTGGAGATAGTAGGAAAGCCACGCACCGTTGTTCTGTCCCAGATAGACAAGGGCGGTAAAAGCAGTAACCATGTGGATGATATAAAAGAATTCCGGTTCCTTCCTGTGTTTCAATCTGTTCTTTATCTCGAGGACCAGACCGGCAAGTGCCCAGAGAAAGATAAAGATAAACATTCCCCCAAGGGATCTTAGTTGCATGATCTCATATGAAAAACCCGAACCGGGGTCAGTATTTTCACTTTGGTTCGTAAGCGTTTCTTCTGCTTCCTTCGAAATGCTTTTTTCAACCTCCCGTTTTTCCGCCTCTTCCTCATAAAACTTATCCTCGGCTTCTTCTTCCTTCAGATAAGCATTCAGCTCGGAAAACTGTTCCTTTGACATCCCAAAGGGACCATGGGCCATAAATACCGTGTAGGTAAAATACAGGGGACAGGTCACGGATACGATAATGAGAGTGACCGCAGAAATGACCAGAGTCTGCAAAAACAGGGAAAGAGCTTTTTTTCTGCTGCAGAAAAACCTGTAGATCAGCACTGAAACCGCCACGACCAGAAAATACTGTTTAGCAAAAAAAATCAGCACGGAAAGGATCGCCAGAAGAGTATCCTTAAACCTGAAATCCTTCCGGGTTGCAACAAAAAAGATCAGTATCATCAATGTTAGGGCAAAGGTATCCGGAACCGCATTGATGTAGCCGTATCTCCAGTTACAGCTGATCATAAAGAGAAACACTGCCGCAGGGGCGGGAAGGTATTGTGTCTTTTCATATGTCATATATGCAGCCATAGCTGCCCCGGCGATCAAACAGATAAAAGTGATGAGATAATGCATGAAAATTACATCTGCCGGGAAGATAAGACAGAAAAGTGCGGTAAACAGAGAATACAGTGGTCCATAGACATATATGATCCCCGGCACGGATCCGCTGTAGGCGCTCAGGGAATAAGGATTTTTTCCTTTCAGGAATTCCATGGTAAGCTGTATGTTTGCAGCCTCCCTGTATTCATTGGGGAAAGAAATGTCCGCCAGAGAAGTTCTGCCAATATTTATGATAAGAATGGCCGCATAAACAAAGATCAGAACTCCGATGGCATTCATGATATTCTTTTTAATAAAAAACTGCCGGATGCTTTCGTATCCGGCAGCCCTCTTTTTTGCTGTCATATATCTCAGATAAGGAAACTTCCGTCCGTGCCGTCATCTGTCACAAAATACACCATGGACTCATCAGCCTTGAAATAAAGATTCACGCTCTTTACCTCAGAAATCTTTCTCTTCTTATCGTAGGTCCAGACTCCCTCAAAGGCCTTTTCGATCTCTTTCTTCCTGATATCTCTATTGTTAATCTGGATCGTCAGGTCCGTCTTTACAGCCTTGACTGCAGTTGCTGCTGCTTTCTTTGCTGCAGGCTTTGCTGCTGCCTTCTTTGCTGCAGGCTTTGCTGCTGCCTTCTTTGCTGCAGGCTTTGCCTCTGCCTTCTTTGCTGC
>CAMVDF010000045.1 GCA_947166195.1 uncultured Lachnospiraceae bacterium | reverse complement strand
CCTCATTCTACACAGACAAGGATATCGATGTATGGCTTTGCTCAAACGACTCTACAGCACTTGGTGTTGAGAACGCACTTGCAGCAAACTACAAGGGCAAGTATCCCATCATCACAGGTCAGGACTGCGACATCGAGAATACAAAGAACATGATCGCCGGCAAGCAGTCAATGTCAGTATTCAAGGATACACGTACACTGGCAAGCCAGGTTGTGAAGATGACAGGACAGATCCTCAACGGCGAGACAGTTGATGTTAACGATACAGAGACATACAACAACAACGTTATCACTGTTCCTTCATTCCTTTGCGAGCCTGTATTCGCAGACGCAAACAACTACAAGGAGATCCTTCTTGACTCCGGATACTACACAGAGGATCAGCTGAAGTAATTTGGAACGACTCTGAATTTACTCAAAAGAATTTGGGGCGGGCAATGCCCGCCCCATTTTTATCGGTTTTTATCGGTTGCGAACCAAAGCAACGGCAGGTATAATAAAAGAAGGTCTGCACAAGGGCAGATCAAAGGAAAAGGTATCAAGAGAGGAGGGATCAGCTTTGGCAAAAGAATTGCTGAAAATGGATCATATCACAAAGATCTTTCCCGGAGTTAAAGCTCTGGACAATGTGAACCTTTCTGTAGAGGAAGGTGAGATCCACGCCCTGGTTGGTGAGAACGGTGCCGGAAAATCCACGCTGATGAATGTCTTGAGTGGGATCTATCCGTTCGGAACCTATGAGGGCGATATTGTTTATAATGGAGAGATTTGCAAGTTCCAGAACATCAAGGATTCCGAGCACAAGGGAATCGTCATCATCCATCAGGAGCTTGCTCTTGTACCCCAGATGTCCATAGGCGAGAATATGTTCCTCGGAAATGAGAGAGGAAAAAAGAACGCCATCAACTGGAATGAGACCTATGGAGAAGCAGACAAATATCTGAAGATGGTGGGACTTTCCGAGTCCTCGAGAGTACTGATCAAGGATATCGGAACAGGAAAGCAGCAGCTGGTCGAGATCGCAAAGGCCCTTGCAAAGCATGCAAAGCTGCTGATCCTTGACGAGCCCACATCATCCCTGAACGAAACGGATTCGAGGGCACTGCTCGATCTGATGCTCGAATTCAAAAAGCAGGGCATGACTATGATCATAATCAGCCACAAGCTCAACGAGGTCGTCTATGTTGCAGACAAGATCACTGTTATCCGAGACGGCTCCACGGTTGAGACTCTTGACTGCCACAAGCAGGAGATCGATGAGGACCGTATCATCCGGGGTATGGTCGGCCGAGAATTGACAAACCGCTTCCCGAAGAGGGAAAAGATAGAGCTTGGCGATATCAATATGGAAGTAAAGGACTGGACAGTCTATCATCCCGTTTATACGGAGCGCAAGGTGGTGGACAATGTCAGCCTCAATGTCAGAAAGGGCGAGGTCGTCGGCATCTACGGACTGATGGGAGCCGGTCGTACCGAGCTTGCCATGAGTATCTTTGGAAAATCCTATGGTACCGGAATATCCGGCACGCTCAAGATCAATGGCAAGGAAGTTCATCTCAAGGATGCGAGAGCAGCCATAGAGGCAAAACTGGCATATGTTACCGAGGACAGAAAGGGCAACGGCCTGGTTTTGTCAAACTCCATCAAGATCAACAATTCACTTGCAAATATGAAGGGTGTCAGCAACAACGGCATCATAGACAAGGACAAGGAATATCAGGTTGCTGTTGAGTATCAGCAGAAACTCAATACCAAGACCCCTACCGTCGAGCAGCATGTGGGCAACCTCTCCGGAGGAAACCAGCAAAAGGTGCTCCTTTCAAAGTGGATGTTCACGGATCCCGAGATACTGATCCTTGACGAGCCCACGAGAGGTATCGATGTAGGTGCCAAGTACGAGATCTACTGCATCATAAATGATCTCGTCAGAGCAGGAAAGTCCGTCGTCATGATATCCTCCGAGCTTCCCGAGGTCCTTGGTATGAGCGACAGGATCTATATCATGAACGAAGGAAAATTCGTCGGTGAACTCAATGCCGAAGAGGCATCCCAGGAACTGATAATGTCCAGCATATTACGATCGGGAAGGGGTGAATGACATGAGTATAAAGATTAAAGATGTTTTGAAAAAATATACGATGGTATTGGCCCTCATAGCAGTCATCATCTTTTTCCAGATCACTACCGGCGGAAAGATGCTGCTCCCGCAGAATATCAACAACCTGATCTCGCAGAACGCATATGTGTTTGTTCTTGCGGCAGGTATGCTGCTCTGTATATTGACAGGTGGTAATATCGACCTTGCAGTCGGTTCGGTCGTATCCTTCGTGGGTGGTATCGGAGCTGTCCTGATGAGCAAAAATGTTCCCGCAGTTGTAGCAGTCATCGTTATGCTCATAGGAGGCATCCTCGTCGGAGCATGGCAGGGATTCTGGATCGCCTATGTGAAGGTTCCGCCTTTCATTGCAACACTTGCAGGTATGTATGCCTTCAGGGGACTTACAAATGTCGTTCTGCAGGGATATGCGGTAGGTATCAACAATACCGGTTTCCTCTATCTCTTCGGAGGCGGAGCTGACTGCTATATTCCTGATCTTTTCGGAAACGGAGCCTTCAATATGACCTGTTTCCTTGCAGGTATCGTTCTGGTCGTGATCTATGTGGCCATGGTATTCAGAAAAAGGATCGGTGCAAAGAAGGCCGGCTACAGTGTCGGACCGCTGTTTGCAGATGTCGTGAAGACTGTGATAATAAGTGCGGTAGTCGTCTGGGTATTCTTCAAGCTTTCCCAGTACAAGGGAATACCTACCGTCCTCATATGGATCGGCATCGTTCTTTTGAGTTATGCATACATCACTTCAAACACCACAATGGGACGTTATCTGTATGCGGTCGGAGGAAATGAAAAAGCTACGAACCTTTCCGGTATCGATTCCAGAAAAGTTTATTTCTTTGCATATGTGAATATGGGTCTCATGGCAGGCCTTGCAGGTATCCTCACAGTAGCGAGAGCTACACATGCTGAGCCTACCTTCGGTCAGGGTTATGAAATGGATGCCATCGCTGCCTGCTTCATCGGAGGAGCTTCAGCATACGGCGGAGAAGGAAATGTATTTGGTATCGTCATCGGTGCTCTTCTCATGGGTGTCATAAACATGGGTATGAGTATCGTCGGTGTCGAAGCAAACTACCAGAAGGTTGTCAAAGGTCTGGTTGTACTCGTAGCCATCGTCTTTGACGTTTTGTCAAACAAGAAGAAGAGTTGAGAAGGGAGGAGGAATCATGGCAAACAAAAGTGTCACGAACATATTAAAGAAAAATGCAATGCTCATAGCCCTTGTCCTGATATTTGCCTTCTTTACATTGATGACAGGCGGTCAGATGTTCCAGGCTATGAACTTTAACGCTCTTATTACACAGAATGCATATGTCTTTGTTCTTGCGACAGGTATGCTGATGTGTATGCTGACAGGTGGAAATATCGATCTTTCCTGCGGTTCCTTCGTATGTTTCCTGGGTTCCATCGGAGGCATACTGATGCAGGTGAAGCACCTGAATCCGGGAGTATCGATCCTCGTCATGCTCCTGGTGGGAGTTGTATATGGATCGGTCCTTGGTTTTCTCATTGCCTATGTGAACATCCCCCCGTGGATCGCAACCCTGGCAGGATATCTGGCATTCAGAGGCTGGGGAACAGCGCTGCTTTCCGCAAACAGCACGACAGGAAGTATCTCACTTGCGGCTCAGAAAGGCTATCTTGCGATCTTCTCCGGAAAGATCTTTGCTACAAAGGTCGGACAGATGAATATGGTCTGCCTGATAGTCGGGATCGTCGCATGTGTTGCAGTAGTTGTGATATCGTTTATGGGACGTGCAAACAAGGTAAAGAAGGGCTATGAAGCTGAAAGCATGACAATGCTCCTTGTCAAATCAGTACTTGCCTGCGCAGCCATCATGCTCTTTGCTTACAAGCTTGCCCTGGCAGGCGGCATACCCACCGTTCTCATCTGGGTGGCAGTTATAGTCCTCATCTACAATTTCATAACCTCCAGCACGACGGCCGGCAGATATTTCTACACCATCGGAGGAAATGCGGAAGCCACAAGGCTTTCAGGTGTGGACACCAGAAAGATAATGTTTATTGCCTACCTCAATATGGCAGTTTTGACAGCAATAACATCTTTCATAGTAACTGCAAGATTCCAGGCGGCCAATTCACAGGCCGGAAACTACTATGAGATGGATGCCATCGCAGCCTGCGTGGTCGGCGGTGTTTCCGCATACGGCGGAGCCGGAAATATTTTCGGTATGGTCGTCGGAGCAACCCTCATAGGTGTCATCAACCTGGGAATGTCCCTCATGGGAGTGAATGCTGACTGGCAGAGGATAGTGAAGGGCGTTGTCCTTCTTGCAGCTGTCGTATTTGACATCCTTGCAGAAAAGAAGACCGGAAAGGCCTGAGATTTGTCCGCATAATAAAAACTGACTGAAATCAGGGTTGTCCTCACCGGCAGCCCTGATTTTTTTTATGCTTTTTTGAGAAATATTAGCCCGCCAAGATTTCTTTTCGTATAAAGATACAGAGATGGTTGTTGTATTCAGATAGGAGATATAAACAATGGAAAAAATTGATAAAACAAAGGAAATAAAAAGCGCACAGACATTAAATGACGATGATCTTTCTGTTGTATCCGGCGGGAGGACGATAGAGGCTGATGGAATGACACTGGAGGTTCCTGATGTATGCCCTTTGTGCGAATATAAAGACTATGTAACCGATGAAATTTACCATCAGGTTTTCTTCAGGTCTGATGGAACATGTCAGTCGGTCTGGTGTAAAAAATTAAATGTACATAAATTTTTCTGAGAAAAAATATTTTTAAATCCCGAACAAACGTTCTGAAAATCATAGACAGAAACATTCAAAAATGGTACACTACCTGTGTTGTACCATTTTTGTTTTTTGCGGTTAATTCAGGGAGTTTTTGATCGTATGAACTTCAAGCTGCATTCAGATTATCAGCCTACCGGCGACCAGCCGCAGGCCATAAAGGAACTTGTGGAGGGCTTCAAAGCGGGAAACCAGTTTGAAACCCTGCTTGGTGTTACAGGTTCCGGCAAGACCTTCACCATGGCCAATGTCATAGCGGCCCTCAACAAGCCGACCCTGATCATTTCCCATAATAAAACCCTGGCCGGCCAGCTCTACGGCGAGATGAAGGAATTCTTCCCCGAGAACGCGGTGGAGTATTTTGTGTCCTATTACGACTATTACCAGCCCGAGGCCTATATGCCCTCCACCGACACCTATATCGAAAAGGATTCCTCGGTAAATGACGAGATCGACAAGCTCCGTCTGTCTGCCACAGCTTCTCTTGCAGAGAGGAGGGATGTGGTGGTAGTGGCCAGTGTTTCCTGTATCTACGGTCTGGGTTCTCCGGATGATTACATGAACATGATGATTTCCCTGCGGCCCGGCATGCAAAAGGACAGGGATGAGGTGGTGCGCGAGCTGGTATCCATCCGCTATGAAAGAGCGGAGCTGGATTTCAAGAGGGCGACCTTCCGTGTCCACGGGGATGTGCTCGATATCTTTCCTGCCCAGGCTGATGATGCTGCTATAAGGGTGGAGTTTTTCGGCGACGAGATAGACAGGATCACGGATTTTGATGTCCTCACGGGCAAGGTGAAATCCGAGCTGAAGCATGCAGCCATCTTTCCGGCATCCCACTATGTGGTGCCCCGGGACAAGATGGAGGCTGGCATAGCCTTCATTGAAAACGAGCTTGCCGAAAGGGTGAAGTTTTTCAAGTCAGAGGACAGGCTCATAGAAGCCCAGAGGATCTCGGAGAGGACAAATTTTGATATAGAGATGATGAGGGAGACGGGCTTTTGTTCGGGGATAGAAAATTATTCCAGACCGCTTTCGGGCAGGGCCGAGGGACAGCCGCCCATGACCCTCATGGATTATTTCAAGGACGATTTTCTTATCATAGTGGACGAGTCCCATATTACCATACCCCAGATCGGGGGCATGTATAACGGCGACAGGTCGAGGAAAAATGTGCTGGTGGACTACGGCTTCCGCCTGCCCAGCGCAAAAGACAATAGGCCCTTAAATTTCACGGAGTTTGAGGACCGCATAGATCAGATGCTCTTTGTGTCGGCGACTCCCGCTGATTATGAAAGTGAGCACGAGCTGCTGCGGGTTGAACAGATCATCAGGCCCACAGGCCTCCTTGATCCAAAGATCGAGGTCAGGCCGGTTGAGGGACAGGTAGACGATCTGACGGGACAGATCAACAAAGAAACGAAAAAAGGCGGCAAGGTTCTGGTCACCACTCTGACGAAAAAGATGGCGGAGGATCTGACCACCTATTTGCGCGAAAACGGGATCCGGGTCAAATATCTTCATTCAGATATTGACACTTTGGAGCGGGCAAAGATAATAAGAGATATGCGTCTTGATGTTTTTGATGTCCTGGTGGGTATAAATCTCCTGCGTGAAGGACTCGATATTCCCGAGATCACGCTGGTTGCCATCCTCGATGCCGACAAGGAAGGATTCCTGCGTTCTGCCACCTCTCTCATACAGACGGTCGGAAGGGCAGCGAGAAATTCCGAAGGACATGTTATAATGTATGCCGATACGGTGACCGATTCCATGAAAAGCTGCATCGACGAGACCGAAAGAAGACGTGCCATTCAGGAGCAGTACAATAAAGACCATGGCATCACTCCGCAGACCATCAAGAAGGCGGTCAGGGACCTGATCAGCATTTCAAAGTCGGTGGCAAAGAGCGAGTATCAGCTTGAAAAGGATCCGGAGTCAATGAGTGCGAAGGAACTGAAAAAGCTTGCCGATGATATCGAAAAGCAGATGCGCAGGGCTGCCGCTGACCTTGATTTTGAGACGGCAGCGGAACTTCGCGACAAAATGATAGAGATCAGAAAGAGGATGACGGAAAATGAGTAAAAAAAGAAAACTTTCGGTAGTGGTACCTACCTACAATGAAGCAGGAAACGTGGAGGTTCTGGCAGAAAAGATCGGACAGGCTCTGGAAGGGATTGATTATGATATCTTTTTCATAGACGACAGTACCGATGATACACCGGACATACTGAGCAGCCTGGCGGGCAGGGACCCGCATGTACAGTTTCTTCACAGGGTAAATGAGAAAGGACTTGCCACAGCAGTCATAAAGGGTTTTGAGATAGCAGACGGCGATTTTCTGGCATGCATGGATGCGGATCTGCAGCATCCGCCGGAAATTCTCAGGCCCATGTATGCGGCACTCTGCAGCGGAGCAGATATCTGTGTGCCCAGCCGCCTGATAAAGGGAGGCAGCGATGGAGGACTGAACCTGTACAGGAAGTTCGTTTCAGGTACTGCCAGATGGATGGGAAAGATCCTGCTGCCCTGCCTCAAAAAGATCTCGGATCCCACAAGCGGTCTTTTCATGTTCAGGAAAGAGATGCTTGACGGTGCCGATCTGCAGCCTGTAGGCTGGAAGATCATGATAGAAGTGCTGGCAATGACTGATTATTCGCTGGTAGTTGAGATACCCTACTCTTTTCAGGACAGGGCATCGGGTGAATCGAAGCTTTCAAAGGATGCCACCCTGCAGTATATAGAGCAGCTTTTCGGCCTCAGAAAGAGGGGAAAGAAGCATGAGGATCTGCTGGTCACGAGGTGGAGTCCGGAATTTACGGAAAAGATGGTGAAAAAATATGTCTGAAGGCAGCAAATACAAAGATTACATCCGGATCCGGGGTGCCAATGAGCACAATCTCAAGGGTCTGGATGTAGATATACCGAGAAATGCCCTGACGGTTTTTACTGGGCTTTCGGGTTCGGGAAAATCTTCACTTGCCTTTGATACGATATATGCGGAGGGACAGCGCAGATACATGCAGTCCCTTTCTTCGTATGCAAGGATGTTTCTGGGCCAGATGGACAAGCCGGATGTGGAGAGCATCGAGGGCCTTCCTCCGGCTATTTCCATAGATCAGAAGTCCACCAACAGAAATCCCAGATCCACCGTGGGAACAGTCACGGAGATCTATGATTATTTCAGGCTGCTGTATGCCCGCATAGGCATACCCCACTGCCCGAACTGCGGCAGGGTCATCAGCCGCCAGACAGCAGATGAAATGACGGATGCCCTGATGGCGCTGCCCGAGCGGACAAAGATCCAGCTTCTGGCACCGGTTGTCCGCGGAAAAAAGGGAACCCATGAAAAGGTTCTGGAGAGAGCCAGAAAGAGCGGATATGTGAGGGTGATCATAGACGGAAGCATGTACGAGCTTTCGGAGGAGATAAAGCTTGAAAAAAACCTGAGGCACAGCATAGACATAGTTGTTGACAGACTGATCATCAAACCGGGTATAGAGACCAGGCTTGCGGGCTCCATCGAAAATGTGCTGGATCTGTCGGAGGGTCTGCTGGTAGTTGATGTAGACGGCAAAAAGCAGATGAACTTTTCCGACAGCTTTTCCTGTCCTGACTGCGGCATCAGTATCGATGAGATAGAGCCCAGGAGTTTTTCCTTCAACAATCCCTTTGGCGCCTGCCCGACCTGCGCAGGACTCGGTTACAAGATGGAGTTTGACGAGGATCTGATGATCCCCGACAGGAGTCTGTCCTTTAATGAGGGAGCGGTATGCTGTACGGGCTGGGCATCAAGCAGCGAGGAGGGGAGCTTTTCCCATGCCCTCCTTGAAGCACTGGCAAAAAAGTATAAGTTTTCCCTTGATACGCCCTACGGGGATCTTTCCGAAAAGGTCAGGAATATCTTCATTCACGGCACGGGAGGGGAGATAGTCAAGGTACATTATGTGGGCAGACGCTCCGAGGGGGTGTACGACGAAGCCTTCGAGGGTCTTATTAAAAATATGGAAAGAAGGTACAGGGAGACCTTTTCCGAAACCCAGAAGGCAGAGTACGAATCCTACATGAGAGTTACTGCCTGCGAGGACTGCAAGGGGATGAGGCTCAAAAGGGAATCCCTCGCCGTAACGGTCGGGGACAAAAATATATACGAGATAACCTCCCTCCCTGTAAAGGAACTGGCTGTCTTCATGAAGGATATAAAGCTTTCAAAGCAGCAGGAGTATATAGGGGCCCAGATATTAAAGGAGATCAGATCCAGAGTCAGCTTCCTGATGGATGTGGGTCTTGATTATCTGACGCTGTCGCGTGCCACCGGATCGCTTTCCGGAGGTGAGGCACAGAGGATCCGTCTTGCAACCCAGATAGGATCGGGGCTTGTGGGAGTGGTCTATATTCTCGATGAGCCCAGTATAGGTCTGCATCAAAGGGACAATGACAAGCTCCTTGCGACATTGAAGCATCTGAGGGATCTGGGAAACACTCTCATAGTGGTGGAGCATGATGAGGACACTATGATGGCTGCCGATCATATAGTGGATATCGGCCCAGGTGCCGGAATGCACGGCGGTCAGCTTGTGGCCCAGGGAACGGCAAAGGATATCATGAAGGTCAAAGAATCCGTTACGGGGCAGTATCTTTCGGGAAAGATGAAGATAGAAGTACCCGAAAAACGCAGGAGGCCTACCGGGTTTCTGACTGTAAAGGGAGCAGCGGAGAACAACCTCAAAACAATAGATGTGAAATTTCCTCTGGGAGTTATGACTGCGGTCACCGGAGTCTCAGGCTCCGGGAAATCCTCGCTTGTAAACGAGATCCTCTACAAGGCAGCGGCCAGAAAGCTGAACAGGGCCCGTGTCATACCGGGAAAGCATGACAGGATCCTGGGATTTGAAAAACTCGACAAGGTCATAGCCATAGACCAGTCGCCCATTGGCAGGACTCCCAGGTCAAATCCCGCAACCTACACAGGGGTGTTTGACCTCATCAGGGACCTTTTTTCGGGCACGGCGGAGGCCAGAGCCCGGGGATACACCAAGGGCAGGTTTTCATTTAATGTCAGGGGCGGCAGGTGCGAGGCCTGCAGCGGCGACGGAATAGTGAAGATAGAGATGCATTTCCTGCCGGATGTCTACGTGCCCTGCGAGATCTGCCACGGAAAGAGATACAACAGGGAGACCCTCGATGTCATGTACAAGGGCAAAAACATAGCGGATGTCCTTGATATGACGGTGGAGGAGGCTCTCACCTTTTTTGAGAATGTACCGACGATCAAAAGAAAGATCCAGACCCTCTATGATGTGGGACTTTCCTACATCAAGCTGGGACAGCCTTCAACCGAGCTGTCCGGAGGCGAGGCCCAGAGGATCAAGCTGGCAACCGAACTTTCAAAAAAGGGTACCGGAAAGACCCTTTACATCCTTGACGAACCTACGACAGGCCTGCATTTTGCCGATGTGCACAAGCTGGTGGACATTTTGAGGAGGCTTTCCGACAGTGGAAATACCGTGGTCGTGATCGAGCACAACCTGGATGTGATCAAATGCGCCGATTACATCATAGACCTGGGTCCGGAGGGCGGTGACGGCGGCGGCACGGTGATAGCCGAGGGCACTCCCGAGCAGGTCGCCAAAATGAAGCAATCCTACACCGGCCACTACATCAAAAAAATGCTCTGAATTTGTGGGACAGGGGACGTATCTCTGTCCCACAATTATGTAAACCGTAAAAATCAGGGGGACGGTTCTCTGTTTTGGCTTTTCACGAAACAGAGAACTGTCCCCTTAATTAAAAATAGTTAACATAAAAGTGGGACAGGGAAACGTCCCCTGTCCCACTTTTTTAAATTCGGTATAAAGTATTTTCACTAACCTGCCGATATATACATTGCAGGGACGCAATTTAAGTAGTTGCGTCCTTTTTTAGTAGATTTTACATATTGAAAAAACGTTCGTTTCGACTTAAAATTTATTAGTTGCACTGTGTAAAGGAATTTGGGAGATTACGGAATGAACGGAACAGATATAGGTATAGATCTGGGGACCGCGAGTGTCCTGGTATATATAAGAGGCAAGGGCGTCGTTCTGAAGGAGCCGTCCGTAGTGGCTTTTGACAGGGACACAAACAAGATAAAGGCAATAGGCGAGGACGCCAGACTCATGCTTGGCCGTACACCCGGCAATATAGTGGCCATCAGGCCCATGAGACAGGGAGTCATCTCTGATTATACGGTTACGGAAAAGATGCTCAAATACTTCATCCAGAAGGCAGTCGGAAAAAAGACCTTCAGGAAACCCCGTATATGCGTGGGTGTGCCGTCGGCGGCCAGTGAGGTTGAGAGAAAGGCGGTCGAGGATGCGGCCTATCAGGCGGGAGCCAGAGAGGTGGGCATCATAGAGGAGCCCATAGCGGCGGCCATAGGAGCAGGCATAGACATTTCGAAAGCCTGCGGCAATATGATCGTCGATATAGGAGGCGGTACCTCCGATATAGCAGTCATATCCCTTGGAGGAGCGGTGGAATCCACCTCCATCAAGATAGCAGGAGATGACTTTGATGAGGCCATAGTCAGATATATGAGGAAAAAGCACAATCTCCTCATAGGTGAGAGGACGGCCGAGGATCTGAAGATCAATATAGGCTCTGTATTCCAGAGACCCGAGATAGACTACATGGATGTGAGGGGGAGAAACCTTTTGACGGGACTTCCCGTAACCATAGAGGTATCCTCCGAAGAGACCGAGGAGGCCCTCAAGGAGACCACGGCACAGATAGTAGAGGCCATACACAGTGTGTTGGAGCGTACACCCCCTGAACTTGCGGCAGATATCGCAAGCCGCGGCATAGTCCTGACGGGAGGCGGATGCCTGCTGAGGGGACTCGAGGAGCTCATCACCGAAAAGACCGGTATCAATACCATGACGGCAGAGGATCCCATGACAGCGGTAGCAATCGGGACAGGAAAATACGTGGACTTCCTGAGCGGGTACCACGACGACGTGAACTAAACAGTTTCCAAGGTCAGATGGCTTTCAAGCTCGCTTGAAAAGACATCTGACTTTGGAAACAAAAAACATGAGGAAGCAGCAATTTGCGAAGCAAATTAGCGGATTCCGAATGTTTTTAGGATTGCGGGAGCTGCGGAAGCAGCGGAGCAATCCGTGTTTAGTGAAAAACACGGTTAGCGGAGCAATCCGTGTTTAGTGACAGAATGAAAATGAGAAAGGAGCGCGAATGGTAAAAGGCTTATACACGGCGCATACAGCGATGATCAATGAAGAACACCGCATGGATACGCTCACAAACAACCTGGCAAACTTCAATACCACAGGCTATAAAAAAGAGGGAGCCACCCAGCAGTCCTTTCACGACGCCCTGGCGGTCAAGATAAAGGATCACTCCGACTGGTACCTGTCAAAGAGGATGGGCTTCATGCAGCCGGGTGTAAAGATAGGCGAGACCTATACCGACTGGTCTGAGGGCGGTATGAAGCAGACGGACAATACCTTTGATCTGGCCCTTTCAACCTACGGCTTCTTTGAGATAGAATACACCGACAAGGCGGGAGTCACCTCCACGAAATATACCAGGGACGGAGCCTGCACTCTCACAAGTGGCGGGGCTTTGGTCACAAAGGACGGGGATTTCGTCCTTGACAAAAACGGCAATCATATCACGCTGGATCCCACCCAGGATGCCAGGATCGACAGGCAGGGAAACATCTATCAGGGAAACAACCAGCTTGTCGCCTCGATAGCCGTTACGGATTTCAACGATTATAATTATCTGATCAAATTTGGCGAAAACATGTACGAAGCCGTGGAAGGGGCGCAGGAAGTACCCTCCCAGGCACAGACCATATCCGGATATCTGGAGCAGTCAAACGTGGACATAGTCTCCGAGATGGTCCAGATGATATCGGTACAGAGACATTACGAAGCAAATCAAAAGATAATACAGACCATGGATGATTCACTCGACACGGCTGTCAACAACCTTGGAAGGCTGCAGTAACCAGCGCTGCATCCGGATCGCAGTAAACTGCAATCTGCAACATCACAGGAGGAAATGACATGGTACGTTCATTATGGACAGCCGCAACCGGCATGATAGCACAACAGAATAATGTCGACACGATAGCGAACAACATCGCAAACGTGAACACCGTAGGCTACAAGACAGAGGTAAACGAGTTCAAGAGCCTGCTTTATCAGACGCTCCAGACCAGGACCACAACGGCAAACGGCCAGCAAAAGCCCATCAGCGCCCAGGTCGGACTCGGTACCAGAAATGCATCCATCACTTCGGAATTCACCCAGGGATCCCTGCTTGAATCCTAAAACATCACGGCATTTGCGATCCAGGGAGACGGCTTCTTTGCGGTCCGCGGAGAGGACGGAGTCACTTATTATACAAGAAACGGTGATTTCAACTGGTCACTCACACAAAACGGCATAGCCCTCACCGATTCCGACGGACGCGCCGTGCTCAACACAAACGCCCAGCCCATCACTCTGGGAAACCAGTACATAGCCAACAGGCTCACGGTTGGGGCAGACGGATCCATCATGTATCCTGATGCGAATAATAACCCCCAGCCCATAAATGTCACCATAGGTCTTTTCCAGTTCCTCAATCCCAAGGGACTCAACAAGGAGGGAGACAGTCTCTATACGGTGACAGCGGCTTCCGGAGCGGTGATGAACGAGGCAACAAACGCAAACCTCAACAAATCGGTTATCAGGCAGGGGTATCTGGAAGGCTCAAAT
>CAMVDF010000044.1 GCA_947166195.1 uncultured Lachnospiraceae bacterium | reverse complement strand
CCTCTTTTTGATTTTCTTGAAGAAATCTACGGAAAAATCCGGATCTTTGAGGAAAAGATGATGGGAAGATCCCGGGCGGATGTTGTAATGGTAATGGATAATGCCATATGCGGACTGGAGATCAAGAGTGATGCGGATACCTATGCCAGGCTTTCCAGACAGATCAAAGACTATGACAAGTACTATGATTACAACATAGCTGTAGTTGGGACAAAACATGCAGGTTCAATTAAGGAGCATATCCCTGAATGGTGGGGAGTGATAACCGTAGAGGAAGTAAACGGGATCCTGGATTTCTATTTTTTTCGGAAGCCTCAAAAGAATCCAAAGGTTAATATGAAGAACAAGATCGCTATCCTCTGGAGACCGGAGCTTGCACACATCCAGGAATTAAACGGTATGTTCAGATACACAGATAAGAGTAAACGTTTTGTAACAGAGAAGATCCTTGCCACCGTACCTGCGGAAGTGCTGGATAAGCAGATCTCGGAAGAACTGTTTGAACGGGATTATACAAAGATTGAAGAAACACTGAATGAATTCAGAAAACGGAAACAGGGGAGGAGGAAGAATGTACGCCATTGAAGATGTCCCTCGTATCCTGTTCGGTGCTTTCATAGTTGTAATGACTGTTGTTACGGTAGTCAGAAAGGTGAGATCGGGAGTAAAGAATCACTATGAGATTCAGGAAAGTATAGATCTGCTGAGCAACAGACTGGGAGAACCACTTGAAGAGTATCATCCTGCACTGATTATTTATGACCGGTTTCAGGATGATTTTGGAAATGACAATAATCTTACTGACATGGCATACGATATCCTTGATCATTGCCGTAAACAGTCCTGGAATATCAGCGTAACCCGTGTTGAAGATCTTGGAAAACATACTGCAGGTCAATACCGGCATTCCGGAGAGAATGGCCAGATAATGATCCGGGTTGGCGATGATGCAAGCGCAAATATCATTCTTTCTGTTCTCATACACGAATGTATGCATCATTTCCTGATAACAAGCGGAATAGGGTTCAAAGATTCTCACAAAAATGAAGTGCTGACAGATACCGCAGCCCTTTATCTTGGCTTTTCAGAGTATATGAACAAAGGACAGATCGGAGTCGGATATCTCAGCTACAGTGAACTTCTCTACGCTGAAAAACTGATCAGATCGAAGGAAGAATAACAGATTGCTAAAGACACAATCAATGGATTGTTGTAATTAAGACTGAAATATGAAAAACTTTGAGCCTGTTCAATGTACGAGCAGGCTCGATTTCTGAAAGTGAGAATAATGAGAAAGTCGGATTTTTAATGTATTGGATATTGCTCAGCCAAAGCAAAAGCCATGGCTAGCATAAATGATATACCGGGAAACAGAGGACTGGAGGCAATGAAGGAAGAGGGTTATGGGTTCAGCTTTATGGAGATTTGAGGCTTTGATGATCTTTTTCCTTTGAGGATCACGGATGCTTTTCCATCCTCCAAACGATATTCCTCAAAGACCTCTTTTCCGTTCGGGGCAGACTCGAGCATTTTGTGAAAGTCTGCAAGGATCCCGGGCATGATCGTATTAAATACGTGGAGCCCTTTTCCCGGTCCGTATATATTTTCAAGCTGTTTTATTATCTCTTCCATGCTGAATCTCCTGTTTCGCCTTGAGCATACATTTAACAAATCCTATGATATAATACAAAATATTAGAGAGAAAATCGAGTTTGAAAAGAATGACCGGGTGTAGCTCTTTTGCGGTTACGGACAGTCGGAATCCGGTTTCAACAGCGAAAGGATTTTATTATGAAAAACAAAATTATTGTGACAATTGCATTGATCCTTCTCATTCTTCCGGTTGTCAGTTGCGGATCTAATGTTGCAGATCCTGCTGTGATCCCTGAGGGCGCGGAAAAAGAGGAAGTATCGGAAACAAACGAAACAGAAACAAAGGATACAGAAACAAAGGATCCGGAAAAAAAGGATTCAAAAGAGGCTGTATCAGAAGAAAAAGCGGAAGCGGAAGATACTGCGGAACAGAGCTTTCCATATGGTATTGAAAAACTGAGACCGATCATGGAATCCATCGGATATGGCATCCTGATGGATAATGGTTATGAGAAAGGCAAAGAGTGGAGAACGATCGGAATCGCATTACGGATGGATCTGAATTCATTCATGGAAAATGATAAATACAGATATGATGATATGTCCGGTGTTTTGTACGTGCCGGCAGATGTTGTCAGGGAGTATTACTCTGTTCTGGATCCGGATTTTACCGGAGAACTTCCGGAACTGCCGGATTCCTATATGCGCTTTGAATATGATGAAAAAACCGATTCATACGGCTTTGGTATGGGAGATTTTGGTATTGACGAACCTGTATGCGAAGGCTTTAGAAAAACGGATGATGGGTATGAGATGCTCTGCGGTACAAAGGGTGAGGACCCTGAGAGCGGAGAGATGGTAGATCATGAGGAACACGGACTTGTCACACTGATCCATAATAAATACTCTGATACACTTGACGATCCGATGTTTATGTGGACGGTGTCCGATGTAAAGGTCATCGGACAAAAGGAATATGAAGAACTTTTGTCAAACGGTTTTTCAAAAAATGATCTCCTTCCTGTCGCGGAGGCTTATGCAGGATTTCTGGCTGATTACAAGACGGAGGATTTTGTCGGGAATCTGGGTGTGAAGTATGTCTGTGGATATGTTGACGAGGATGAGATCCCGGAGCTTTTTGTTGTTCAGGACAACGCCCACAACGCCACGATCACTTTATATGCATACAGAGACGGAGAAGTAAAGAAGATAGGAGATTTCGGATCCCTTGGTTCGGGCAGATACATCCCGTACAGAAATATCCTTTTGGATCATTACTGGGGTTCCGGCGCGGATTACACCACGTTCCTTCGGATGGAAGGGGATTCTCTGAAGCCTTTCGGATATGTTGAGACTGAACCCGAGGATATAACCAATTATGATCCTGAACATCTCATCTATCTGATAGCAAAGGATGATATTTCTGATACCGTGGAGGTTTCAAAAGAGGAGTATGAGAATAAATACAGGGAAAATGCAGGCGGGAACCCGGCTGCAGCTATAGAGGTTTCATATACCGGTTCGACCTACGTTGTTTTGAGTGATCAAAACGCGATATTGTCGGGCATCAAGCAGATGCTGGGGATCTATTGATACATGATCAGAAGTACCAGATCGAGAGTATGCTGGACATCTATAAGAGGCTGATGTGATAATTCTTTTCATGGAAAACTAATGTTATTCTTTAGAAATTGACTTCATCCGGCAGGCAGGCTCTGTCGTCGATATAGTAGTCGCAGGTGATCTTTCTGGAGTTGTTTCCGTACAGCTCGACTATCTCCGGCAGATTGTCGTTGATGGCATCAAATTCCAGCTCCTGCTCGCGGCACCAGGAAACGGCTCTCTCCAGGGCTTCTCCTGCCCGGCAGGTCCACAGTATAAGCTTGTTTCCTGTTTCTCTGAAGCTTTTCAGATACTCTATCAGCCTGACATTGGGTTCTCCGAGATCAGGCCAGTTGCTGTAACATAAGGTTCCGTCAAAATCAACGGCAATTATCTTGTATTCATCCATAATAATCCCCGAAAATCTACGATAAACTCACATTTTTTGGAATCTGCAGGTTGTCCTTACGAACAAATGTTCTGTTATTATAATAGAACATATATTCGATTAAATCAACCACAAGATGTACCGGTCCACCCTGCTATATCTTGGGGTTATTCAAGCGGATACATGTTATACTATTTCGTATCACGAGTATCTTCGGTTTGGGGAGGAAAAACATGGATAAAGAATGAGAGGATCGATATGGTCAGGAAACGTGATGAGATATGGGGAAAGGTTGATTGTTGTAATATCCGTCACAGACCGCTAAAATAGTGGTATGATCTGAGTTTGTGGAGGAGTCCGTCATGCCAAAGGGAACAAATCAGAAATTGAAACTGTACTATCTGAGCCGGATAATGCTTGAAAAAACAGACGATGAGCATATGATCACCATGCCGGAGATCAGGGAGTCGCTGGAAGCATATGGTGTGACGGCAGACAGAAAGAGCCTGTATGACGATTTGGAGGCACTGCGTGTTCTCGGGATCGATGTGATAGGAGAAAAGGTTGGCCGCAATTTCTATTACCATGTTGGCGGAAAGCAGTTTGAGATAGCCGAACTGAAGCTCCTTGTGGATGCCATCCAGTCATCAAAGTTTATTACGGAAAAAAAGTCAGGTGAGCTGATCAGAAAACTCACGGGCATGGCAAGCAAATATGAGGCAGACCAGCTGAAGCGGCAGGTTGTGGTCCAGGGCAGGGTCAAGACCATGAATGAGAGTATCTATTACTTCGTGGATGATGTACACCGGGCCATAGCCGGGAACAGGAAGATCAGCTTCGAATATATGAAGTGGAATGAAGAAAAAAAGATGGTCCGACGCGGTTCCTATGTGGTAAGCCCCTGGGCTCTGACCTGGGATGATGAGAATTATTATCTGATCGCATATGATGAGGAGGCGGACAGCATCAAGCATTTCCGTGTCGACAAACTGAGGAGCATCCGCGTGCTTGATGAAAAACGAGCCGGCAGGGAGAAATTCCGGGCTTTCAATCTGGCAAAGTATTCCAAGATGAGCTTCGGGATGTTTGGCGGAGAGCAGACAAAGGTAAGGATAGCCTTTTCAAATGAAATGTCGGGAGTGTTTATCGACAGGTTTGGCAGGGATATTCCGATACATCCTTCACGTCAGAAGGGATGGTCGGAGACCATGGTTGATGTAGCCATGAGTGATCAGTTCCTGGGCTGGATTTTTGCACTTGGACAGGACGTGAAGATCCTGAGTCCCAAGGGTGTGGTTGAAAGGTTCAAAAAGGAACTTGCTGAAATGACGAAACTGTATAAATAGATGGAGGATATTGAAATACCATGATAAATGACCTCATAAATGATGATAAGATAAGGACTTTTGAAGAAGAAACAGCGGACAGGGAGACCCTGAAAAAACTTTGCTGGGATATCATGGTGAAAAATACGGCCGGTGAAGTCCCGGGAAAGGAAACGGATGAAGCCGCGTACAGACAGGCAAAAATGCGGCTTCAGTTGCTCGAAAACGGCGCTGCGATAAAGGATATGAAGCTTTTTGATGAGCTTTCGGCTCTGGCAGCGGGCAATCCGGGAACTGATTTTGCAAAGGAGTTTGATTCCTTCATCAACGGTATGAACTACCCCGATCTTGCGGCCAGAAACGAGGCGCTGGTCCATCTGCTTGAAAGCAGCGCCGGTATAATAAATGCGGACGGTGACAGGATACGGGCTCTTTTAAATGAGGCCCTGAACCGTGAAGTGGCGCCCGCTGAGCTGCCGGCTGAAAACAACCGTGTAGAAAAAGAAAGGCAGGAGGCTGATCTCAGACAGACAAATATAGAAAAATGGAGAGCCCTGAGTGAATGGGTTCTTGCTACCGGTACGATCCCGGAGCAGGCGAAGCAGGAGATGATGAATGTATTATCCAATGCGATCGAAACCGGGCAGGCGCCTTCCGAAAGAGAAGACAGAAATCTCCTCGACAGCATAATGAACGGCTCCGGAAGGAACAGTAAGTATACCTATCCCGGCTACTATAAATGGGCCAGGGAAAATAACGGAAAGGATCTGCCCTCATCTAAATATGTTCCGAAGTTCATGGAACACGGCAGACATTTTCTTTTGGGAAATCCGCCAAAAAGCAGGATATACCAAAATGACGGCGGCGATATCTTTGTGGAACTTGATGACAACGTGATCCCCAAAGAGATCCTGAACACATCAAATCTGGATGAGATCGCGGATTTCATAACGGTAAACCAGAAAGAACTTGACCGGATCAATCCCCTCTATGTTGAGAATCTGAAAAGGCAGGCAGAAGCCATAGTAAAGATCGAAAGCCTGTCAAACACATTGAAAAACAGTGCCGAAAAGCCGGCGCTTGCAGCGGTCAGGAAGCTTGCAAACGGATCGCAGCTTCAGATAAACCAGAGAGCCCTGCAGACAAGTGTGAACGGCTGCTGGTCCGTTGCGTATTCAAACCTGCTGCAAAGCCGCGGCGTGGAGGTGTCTCAGCAGGATATCCGAAACTACAGGCAGATCAAGGATCCTTCGGATGCGGGAAAACTTCAGAGAAATGAATCATCGATACTTACAGAGGATGAGACTGCAAATCCCTTTGAAAAGAGAGATATACTGCATACCCTGCTGCCGGGAACTGCCATGCAGGAGGTGACCTTTTCATGGGATCAGGCGGGCAGCACAAAACAGCAGAAAAAAGCATTTGAAGACTATATGCGAAAGTATATCAAAGAGGCGATCGAGATTCATCACTCGCCTGTTGCATTGCTGGTTAAGGGACATTACAGGACCATAGTGGGTTTTGACGGAGACAGGATCATATATCAGGATTCGCTGCCCCACGGCAAGGGTGCCCAGGCGCCTGACAGGACCTACAGGGATCTCACCTTCAGCAAGCTTGCGCAGATGGCGATGGATCCGCTGACTCCGGTAACCTTTGATTCACTGGTTGAGGTGGAAAATCTTCCAAAGATAAATGCTGCTCCCGACGATAAAGAACGCAGCAATCCCGGAAGCAGAACTTTTCTTGGAATAGCTACGGGCATAGCCGGTATCGAAATGAAGATAAGCTATTCAAAGGAAATAAATCCGCAGCCTGTAAATGAAGCGCAGGAAGTACCCGTACAGCTGGATCAGCCGGAGGAACAGGTTCCTGATGAACCTGTTGAGGTACAGCCTCAGGGTGCGGTTGTCAACACCCGTCTGGAGGATGCGATAGATGATGTGGAAGCCGTATATATCGGAGATGATGAACTGTCGGGTGCTTTTGTAGAAGTAAACAGGATGGCAAGGAAACTGCGTACCTTCACGGAACCCTACTATGAAGGATCTGCCGTGCTGTCCGATGATGATATTGAAAAGATCATCAAAGAATACGGCAATCTGCTGAATGCCTGCGACCGCTATATCAGGGAAGAGGGAGAGTCCGTGGATACAGGCTTCGGTCAGGGGCGTTCTTATTGTATAAAAGCACTGCGGGGTATAATCATCGAGGATATGCGCGCCCTAAATGAAGCAATGGGCGTGACTTCACAGGAGCGTACCCTTTTGGGTCTGATCCAGAGCGGCAGGAGCATACAGGCTGAGATCGAAAAGCCTGAGGATATCACCACCGTAGGCGGACAGATGAGCAGCCGCATGCCCGTGCGGTTAAAGTTCGAAGACGGAAAAACAGAGGAGGGGTTCTTTACAAAGGGCTATGAGCTGACCGGATTCGGGGAAAAGATGAGGGAATTCAGAGAGAAGATACGCACCGGATATGGTGAAGCTTCACCGGAATACAGGATGGCAAACCTGATCTATAATGAGGATTTTTATCTTGTGATGGATTTTTTCAGGCGGCGCAGCGCTCAGATAGAGATGCTTGGAAATGAGAAAGATGCTGATGAAGTGGCCAAAAATCCCGCGGTCGTCCGCGATGCTCTCTATCCCTTCTTTAGTCTGCTCGACAGTGACCTGCAGGATGAATTGATGAGTAATAAGGAAGGCAGTGTTGCCCTGCGAAGAAATTTCATCCGGATGGTGCATGATGCGACAGACTATGCCCTCAACTATAATACAAATCATTACCATTCAGGTATCCCCAAAGGAGAGAACGTCGACAAGAGGAATACCGCAATGAGCACTGTAGCCAACTATCTGGGGATCGGAAATATCATCGCCGGAGCCAGAAGCTTTGAGGTAAAGATCGGGAATGAGACCTTGAAGGGTACCTTTCAGCAAAAGGCAGCGGGCACCGATATAGGGCGTCTGAAAAAGGATGATGAGATCCTGGAGATAGGAAAGACATATATCGACGGTAACTATGAGGCGCTGGAATCACCCGAATTCAAGCAGCAGCTTTCCGACCTCATGGCACTCGACTATATATGCGGTAACTGTGACCGTCATGGATACAACATGCTCTACAAAACCTCCAGGGTGAACGGAAAGGTCATTATCACAGGTGTCAGGGGCATTGACAATGATATGTCGTTTGGTACAAAGGTCAAAGCGGAAAACGGGGCCTACGAAAAGATCGTCGATCCCGAGGATATGAGGATTATGCGTCTTTCCACGGCACAAAAGGTACTTGATCTTTCTCCGGAAAAGATGGATCTGATGCTGAAGGATATGAATTTCACCAAAGAAGAACTTGAAGCATGCCACAAACGTCTGAAAAAGCTTCAGGACAGACTGAAGACGGATATGGATCTGCAGAAAAAAACAGGATCCACGGAATTATCAGAGGGAAGTATACTTGTGGTGCCGGATGAAAAGTTCGGGGACTATCCGATCAGCAGGCTGGCAGAAAAAAGAGGTGGCAGGCAAAACGAAAACTATTTCGGAAGGGCCATGGGTGTGCCGCCGGTTTTGAGGAAGGCTTCGCGCAGAGCTTTGAAGGATAAAACGGACAAGACCATAAAATACGTGGAGGCGTCCGCTGTGCGCGGAAAGATGAACTTTGTGAATTCAGATGTCAGGACTGACATCGATCTGGCGGCTACAGCAGAAAAACTTGCGGCTGCAAGGGAAAGCTTTAG
The DNA here is from genome assembly GCA_947166195.1 of uncultured Lachnospiraceae bacterium. Taxonomy (GTDB): domain Bacteria; phylum Bacillota; class Clostridia; order Lachnospirales; family Lachnospiraceae; genus NK4A144. The sequence continues at coordinate 5,041 of CAMVDF010000044.1, read as the reverse complement.
GAAGCTTGGAAGCAAATGGTTTACAAAGGATACGGGACATTACCAGTGGATGAAAAAATCCGTTGAACAGCTGGAGGGTCAGCTCTCGGCCTTAAAGAGCGAAAACCCCGGCAGACAGATCGTTGATATCCCGAAGGCCGAGGCGATAAAACTGGAATCGTTTTTCAGGCAGATCAGGATGGCAAGCGTCAACTACGTAAAGACCCATCCCGATCCCTGGACTCCGTCCGGAAAGGAAAGAAAGAAGGTGGCCGTGACTATGTCGGAGTTCAGGGTCGTAAACGGAAAGGCACCAAAAACTGCGGAAAAACAAAAGGAAAAAGTCCTGAAGGAAAAACCGGGAGTGAAGAAGGTCAGTCTGGACAAGCTTGAAAGCCGGGAATCGGTATCAAAGGAGGCCTCAAAAAATGTCAGGAAAAAGCGTGAAAGGAGCAAGTCCGTGAACGTGCAGAAAAAGAAGGGAACGGATATGATCATTTCATGATAATGAATGATAAGTATAAAAAAAGGAGTGCAACATGAGCGAGATAATACTGAGCAGCAAAACCTACAAACTGGAGCAGGATCCCTACAGCTATCAGCTGCAGGATAATAAAGACCCGGAGCTTTTCAGGGAACTGTTTCCCTACACGGAAACGCCGAAGATCGCTTTTAACTACAGGCGGGTTCCGGAAAATATGCCGGAGGACATTTTCATAACAGATACCTCCTTCCGTGACGGGCAGCAGTCCAGGACTCCGTACACCACGGAGCAGATGGTGCATATCTACAAGCTGCTCCACAAGCTTGGCGGTCCGAAGGGAATGATCCGTCAGACGGAATTTTTTGTTTATTCGGAAAAGGACAGGAAGGCTCTGGAAAAATGTATGGAGCTGGGGTATGAGTTTCCCGAGATCACGACCTGGATAAGGGCATCTAAAAAGGATTTTGAGCTGGTGAGATCCATCGGGATCAAGGAGACGGGCATCCTTGTTTCCTGTTCTGATTATCATATCTTTCACAAGATGGGGCTGACACGAAAGGAGGCTCTCGACAAGTATCTGGGTATAGTTTCGGATTGTATTGAGGCAGGACTCCATCCCAGATGCCATTTTGAAGATATCACCCGTGCGGATTTTTACGGCTTTGTGGTGCCGTTTGCGACAAAGCTCATGGATCTTTCAAGGGACAGCGGTGTTCCGGTAAAGATCCGTGCCTGCGATACCATGGGATTTGGAGTGCCCTATCCCGGAGCTGCCCTTCCACGAAGCGTATCGGGTATCATCTACGGTCTGCAGCATCATGCGGATGTGCCGTCCGAGATGATCGAGTGGCACGGACACAATGATTTTTACAAGGGTGTTGTGAACGCGACCACTGCATGGATGTACGGCGCGAGTGCAGTCAACTGTTCTCTTCTGGGTATCGGAGAGAGAACCGGAAATGTGCCGCTTGAGGCCATGGTCTTTGAATATGCGTCCCTTCGTGGAACGCTGAACGGGATGGACACCCGTGTGATCACTGAGATCGCGGATTATATCAGCAGGGAGACAAATTATACCATCCCTCCCATGACGCCGTTTGTGGGAAGCGCCTTCAATCTGACAAGGGCCGGTATCCATGCGGACGGAATGATGAAGAATCCGGAGATCTACAACATTTTTGATACGGGGGCTCTGCTGAACCGTCCTCCGAGGGTCTCCATCACAAATACTTCAGGTGTTGCCGGAGTGGCCTTCTGGGTAAACGAATACAGAAAGCACCTCGGAAAATCTGCTCTGCCAAAGAATGATGACCTGATCGTAAAGATCCATGACTGGGTTATGTCTGAATATGATGCAGGCCGGGTCACCATGATCACGGATGCCGAGATGGAGAGCAAATACAACGAGATCGTAAAGGATTGACGGAAAAATAAAACTGCCTGTTGACAGGGCGGTTTTATTATAATAAAATATATTGTGCAAAAGCAAATTGTGCAAAATAGAAATTTATATAAGGAGGAAATGATTATGGCTACGATGTATGATTTCAATGTAAAGGACAGAAAGGGCGGGCAGGTCAGCCTGAAGGATTACGAGGGAAAGGTTGTGCTTGTGGTAAATACCGCAACCGGCTGCGGCTTCACTCCTCACTATGAGCCCCTTGAGGCTATGTACAGGGAGTTAAAGGACAGGGGCTTTGAGATACTGGATTTTCCCTGCAACCAGTTTGCAAATCAGGCTCCGGGATCGGAGGATGAGATCCATGAGTTCTGCACGATGAAGTTTGGAACCGAGTTTCCTCAGTTTGGAAAGATCGATGTAAACGGCGACAGCGCTGATCCTCTCTTTGCGTGGCTTGCAACTGAAAAACCCTTTGAAGGCTTTGGAAAGGGACTGAAAAATGCGGCTCTGGAAAAATTTGCCTCTGCAAATAATAAGAAATTCGGAGACAAGGCCTACATCAAGTGGAATTTCACCAAATTCCTGATCGACCGCGAGGGCAATGTTGTTTCCAGATTTGAGCCGACTGTGGATATGAAGGAAGTTGAGGAGAAAGTAAAGGCGATTCTGTGATAATATAGACTGAAAGGATCGGAAAGGAGTTTATATTATGGAATTTGCCATGATCGAAACAGGATGGTGGTCGCTGCTTCCGCCACTCATAGCGATCGCACTGGCACTGATAACAAAGGAAGTTTATTCATCGCTTTTCATCGGTGTCTTTTCGGGAATGCTCATCTATACCTTTGCAGGAGGCGGATCGGTCTTTTCATCCGTTTCGCTGATGTTTGACATGATGAGCTCAAAGATCGCAGACAATGCGTATATGATAATATTCCTGGCACTGCTTTGGGCTGTGATAAATCTCGTATCAAAGTCGGGAGGAAGCCTGGCCTACGGCAGATGGGTCGGAAAGAAGCTGAAGAGCAGGAGGGCGGCTGCCTTTGCAACGTCTTTTCTGGGGATCCTGATCTTCATAGATGACGGGTTCAACTGTCTGACTGTGGGAACCGTGATGAGTCCCATAACCGACAGGCTGAAGATCTCGAGGGAAAAGCTTGCCTATATCATCGATGCCACTGCTGCGCCCGTGTGCATCATAGCTCCGGTCTCAAGCTGGGCTGTGGCTGTGGCAAGCGAGGTCAGCCAGACAAACGGGTTCAATGTATTTCTTTCCACCATACCGTACAATTTCTATGCTCTGATGACCATACTGATGGTATTTTTCATCAGCTTCACCGGCAGGGATTTCGGTCCCATGAAAAAGGCTGAGCAGGAGGCAATGAACGGCATACGGGAGGAAGGGACAGAAAGTGTTTCGGATACAAAAAACGGAAGGGTGATCGACCTGGTGCTTCCGATCGCGGTGCTGATAGTTTTTGCCATACTCGGTATGGCCTTTGTGGGAGGCTTTTTTGAAGGAGTGAGCTTTTCGGAAGCCATCGGATACAATCCCGCGGGCGGTCTGTCACTCGGCGCCTTTGCCGGTCTCATCACGGCTTTCATCCTCTATATACCGAGGAAGCTGATGAAGCCGAGAGAGTTTGTGGACTGCATAGTAAGCGGCATCGGGAGCATAGTCCCGCCCATGCTGATCCTCATACTTTCATGGAGCCTCGGGGGCGTCTGCAGGCAGATGATAGGTACGGGCCAGTTCATATCGGGCTTTGTGAGCACATCAAATATGTCCCTTGGACTTTTGCCCTTCCTGATCTTTGTGATAGCGGCTTTGATGAGCTTTTCCATGGGATCGTCCTGGGGAACCTTCGGAATGCTGATCCCCATCGTTACCATGATATGTGAAAGCGAAGGAGCGGGGATCTATCTGATACCCGCACTGGGAGCCACCCTTGCCGGTTCGGTATACGGAGACCACTGTTCTCCCATATCCGATACGACGATCCTGGCTTCCACAGGTGCCGGATGCAAGCATATACGGCATGTTGAGACCCAGCTGCCCTATGCGACTCTGGTGGCTGTGGTCTGTGCCATAGGATATCTGATAGCGGGACTTTTGAAGTCTCCGTGGCCTGCTCTGATCATAGAGGCAGTGATCCTTGTGGGTACGGTGATGATATTGAACAAACGGGATATGATACGCTAAATCGTATGAATCTCATAACAAAAAACCTGCCGGCTTTGGATCTGATGATCTTTTGCCGGCAGGTTTTTTTTATTATGGAAATATCAGACGGTGTACTGTGACAGATCCGAATTGATCTCATCCGAGTACTGGTTCAGGTTCTCTGAAATGCTTGTGATATTTGCCGTCTCTGAACGGAGTCTCGTATTTTCGGATACGATCTGATCGGAGAGAGCCAGGACTTCGTTGATGCTGGATGCCTGTTCCTCGGTGATCGCTGCGTTGTTTGAAGCAACATCATTGATCTTGTCGATACCGCTTGCGATGGTCGTGATACCGTCCGTTGCGGCTGCCACATCGCTGTAGATCTTGTTGAAGGACTCGTTTGCACCTTCAACACCCTGCAGGCAGGCTTCCATATCCTTTGCGCAGATATCGGCTTTCTTGTTGATGTCCGCGATATTCTTTGTGACATCATCAACAAGCCTGTGGATGTTTTCGGTAGCGCTGGAGGACTGGTTTGCAAGCACGCCGACCTCGGATGCGACAACTGCGAAGCCCTTGCCGAGCTCTCCTGCCCTGGCTGCCTCGATTGATGCATTGAGCGACAGCAGGTTGGTCTGTTCGGAGATCGCATTGATGGTATCGGTGATACCGGTGATCTCTTCGACTGATTTTGCGGTGGCTCTGATCAGGGCCGTGAGTTCCTCTATGGTCTCGTTCAGAGTGGATACGTTTCTGGTCATGCTCTCCATCTCGCCCTTGCCCTTTGCGGAAGCCTCGAGAGTTTCATCACAGAGGTTACGGACATTCTCGGCATTCTGTGCCAGATCGCTGGAGGTGGATGCAAGCTCTGTAGCGGCGTTTGCGATCTCCTCTATGGAGGTGTTCATATCCGTGAGAGTAGTATTGAGCTTTTCGATGGAATCGCCCTGATTCTGGTTTGCATCCGAAAGCGTGTGGGAGATATCAAAGCATTCTCCGGCACGGCTGT
>CAMVDF010000043.1 GCA_947166195.1 uncultured Lachnospiraceae bacterium | reverse complement strand
TCCCGGTCAATGCGGAGATCGTGAAGCCGGAGACATCTTCAGATGATCTAAAAGACAGGTCGTCAACAGGATGCTCGAGGCCTATGAAAGAGACCATTCAAAAAGACTCTCGGATGAGGAAGTCATCAGTGAGATAGAGGAGCAGAGCAAAAAATCCATAAAGAGACGTCAGGGCGGAGGCATCATAGTCAGAGGCGTACATGATGTTTCGGTGCATTTTTCGAAATGCTGTTCACCGCTTCCGGGTGACGAGATCATAGGCTTTGTCACAAGGGGAAGAGGCATCTCGATCCATCGTACCGACTGTGTCAATATCATAAGCCTCACCGATGATGAAAAGAGCAGGCTCATCGATGCCGAGTGGGAGTCGGTACCGGGAGAGGAAAGCACGGAAAAATATGCGGCAGAGATCAATATCTACGCCAACAACAGGAACGGGCTTCTTGTGGATATCACAAAGGTCTTTACAGAAGCCAATATCACCATCCTTTCCTGCAATACCAGGACCAGCAAGCAGGGTGTGGCAACGATCAACATAGGCTTTGAGATCCATAATACAAACGAGCTGAAGAGGATGGTCGAAAAACTCAGAGGTATCCAGAGTGTAATAGATATAGAAAGGACGAGCGGTTAAATGAGTATAAAGAGCATGGTCCTGGGACCGGTGCAGACAAATGTGTTTTTTGTTATCAATGACGAAACGAAGGAAACCGTACTTTTTGATCCTGCCTATGCCGGCGAGAGGATAATAAAATATCTCGAGGATAACGGACTGACGCTGAAAGCGGTCTTTCTGACGCACGGGCATTTTGATCATATTACAGCTGTAAGCAGCGTCGCAGAGGCTCTGAAGGTGCCGGTTTATGCCGCAAGGTCAGAGGAAAGGCTGCTTTCTGACGGGCAGCTGAACGAATCACTTGGAAGCTACGGCTACAGCGTGACCGTAAAGCCGGATCATTACCTGGAAGACGGAGATGAAACGGATGTGGCCGGTATGAAGATAAAGATGATAGAAACTCCCGGACATACCGAGGGCAGCTGCTGTTATTATCTTGAAGAGCAAAAAGTCCTCATAAGCGGTGATACGCTTTTTGCGGGCTCCGTTGGAAGGACGGACCTGCCCACAGGCTCCATGAAGAAGCTGCTTGATTCGATAGAAAGCAAGCTGATGGCGCTTCCGGATGATGTGGATGTTTATCCCGGGCACGGTGAGTTCACTACGATAGGATATGAAAGAAAATGGAATCCGTTTTTCGGATAGGAAGGAAAAAAAGATGGATCTGATCAAAAAGAGCGTCACCGGGATGAAGGATATACTTCCGGATGAAATGGAGCTTCGTGACTATGTCGTAAGCCTTGTAAAGGAGGTGTATACTTCCTTTGGTTTTCAGTCTATACAGACACCCTGTGTGGAGCATATAGAGAATCTGTGTTCCAATCAGGGGGGAGAAAATGAAAAGCTCATTTTCAGGATCATGAAAAGAGGGGAAAAGCTCGATATCGCAGGTGCAAAAAACGAGAATGACCTGTGTGATTCGGGACTCAGATACGACCTGACCCTGCCTCTTTCCAGATATTATTCAAGCAACAATGCAAAGCTTACCATGCCCTTCAAGGCGCTGCAGATGGGAAATGTATTCCGTGCCGACAGACCCCAGAAGGGGAGATTCAGGGAATTCATGCAATGCGACATAGATATCCTGGGCGAACCCGGGATCATTGCCGAGATAGAGCTGATCAATGCGACCACGACCCTTTTGGGAAAGCTGGATCTTAAAGATTTCACGGTCAGGATAAATGACAGGAGAATGCTGAAGGAAATGGCTTCTTCCTGCGGCTTTGATGAAGAGCGCCAGCAGGAGGTATTCATCATCCTTGACAAGATGGACAAGATAGGCCTTGACGGAGTGAGGAAGGAACTGACGGATGCCGGCTTTGATGCAGGCAGCACGGACAGATACATATCACTTTTTGAAGGTGCGGGAGATGATCCCGCAAAAGCCGCACAGCTTGCAGGCTCCGAGGGGGCAAAAAAAGCCGCGGAGAGCATCGGCTCCATAATAAGTGCGGTAAACGCGGTTAAAAATGCGGATTATACCGTCAGATTTGATCCTACGCTTGTCAGGGGAATGTCTTATTACACGGGCACCATTTTTGAGATTGAGATGAAGGAATTCGGTTCGTCCGTTGCAGGCGGAGGCAGATATGATGATATGATAGGAAATTTCACCGGAAGTCCCGTCCCGGCCTGCGGTTTTTCCATAGGCTTTGAAAGGATCATAACCATCCTTGCGGAAAAGGGATACAGGCCGTCGAAGGAAAGCAGAAAAACTGTCTTTCTCGTGGAAAAAGGCACGGATGCGGAAAAGCTTGGCAGGATCATGAAAGAGGCCGATGAACTGAGAAAAGAGGGACAGACGGTCAGGATCGATACCATGGCCAAGAACAAAAAATTTCAGAAAGAATCCCTTGCAGCCCGCGGGTTTACGGACTTCAGGGAATTCTTCAATAATTGATGAGGGGTTTTGTATGTTACTGAAAAAAAGGGATATGCAGCTCATTGCCGTTGCGGATACGGCTTTTCTGCCGGAGGAGATGAGTCTGCATGATGCAGTGGAAAAGGCCATCAAGGGCGGGGCAAGCACCATAATGCTCAGGGATTTTTCCCTGTCCGAAGAGGACTACATGCGCGAAGCGGTCAGGATCAAGATAATGTGCGGGATGTATGATGTCCCCTTCCTTGTGTACGGAAATGTTGAGGCGGCGGAAGCTGTCGATGCAGACGGCATCGTTGTGGAGTTAAAGGATTTCAATTCCAAGGAGATCCGCAGGAAATTCGGTGTGGAAAGATCCGCGGGGGTTATGATCGGCCTTGCAAAGGATGCCGTGAAGGCGGAAAAGGAAGGAGCGTCATTTCTGCTCCTGGGTCCTGTCAGCCTGAAGGGAAAGAGAAAAAAGAAGGGCTATGTGAATGTGGAAGAGGTGGAGGAGATATGCTCCAAAGTTTCCGTACCCGTTGTGGCCTACGGAAGTATAGCGGATGAGAACCTGAACGAGCTTCGGGGCACCGGGATATTCGGAGTCGGTGTGGGAAGCGGTATCTTTGGCAGTGAGGATATAACGGAGGCGGCCAGAAGTTTGAGAAAGCTGGCTATAGATGTGTTATGATCGTTAAATGGATTATACTTGTGATACTCCTGCTGCTGTCTGCTTTTTTCTCTTCGGCGGAGACTGCCCTGACTACGGCAAACAGCATCCGGATCAGGACTCTGGCAAATGAGGGTGACAAAAGAGCCCTGAGGGTTCAGAAGATACATGAAAAGTATTCAAAGATGCTGATCTCAATTTTGATCGGCAATAATATAGTGAATCTGACGGCATCGGCCCTTGCGACAACCGTTGCCATATCCATCGGCCTGAATGTGGGTATCATGACCCTGGCACTGACTCTGGTCCTCCTGATATTCGGGGAGATAACACCAAAGAATGTGGCATCTGCCCGTGCCGAAAAGATATCTCTTTCATATTCGGCCTTCATTTATTGTCTGATGGTTATCCTTACACCTGTAATATGGATCATAGACAGGGTGTGTCTCTTTATTGCCTTTATTATGCATATCGACATAAAGGACAGAAATGATGCGATCACTGAGGGTGAACTGCGTACCATAGTGGATGTCAGCCATGAGGAAGGTGTCATCGAGAGCGAAGAGAAGGAGATGATCAAGAATGTGGTTGATTTCGGTGACTGCAGGGCGAAGGATATAATGATACCGAGGATCAATGTGGCCGAGGTCAGTATCGACTCCTCATATGAGGAGGTCAGAAGGCTTTTTGAGGAGGAGAAATATTCGAGACTGCCGGTATACAAGGATGATACGGACAATATCATAGGTGTTGTTTATCTGAAGGATTTTTTTCCCGTCCCGGATGAGTCCTTCAGGGTAAAGGATGTGATGAGGGATGCCTACTATACCTTTGAGATGAAAAAGACCTCCGAGCTCATGGTGGAGATGAAAAGAGAGTCCGTTTCCATCGCCATCGTGCTAAATGAATACGGGGCGGCTGAAGGTATAGTTACGATGGAGGATCTCCTCGAGGAGATCGTCGGAGAGATCAGGGATGAGTATGACGAGGATGAAAAGGAACTCATCAACGAGATAGGAAAGGGAGAATACATAGTTGAAGGCAGCGTGAAGCTGGATGACCTGAACGATGCCATAGGGACCGGCCTGGAGTCGGAAGATTATGACTCCATAGGAGGATATATGCTGGGGCTCCTCGACAGGATACCGAGGGCAGGGGAAAAGGTCACGGATGCTTCGGGAAATGTGCTTGAAGCTCTGGGAATATCAAAGAACAGGATAGACAGGATACATATCACATTAAATAAAGACGAAAGCGATCAGTGAGACTTCGCGGAAAAGAGGAAAAAAATGTTTCAGTCAAGAACCCACAACTGTAATGAACTCCGTATCGGTGATGCGGGAAAAGAGGTTACCCTCACCGGATGGTACGAGAACCTGAGAAAGGTCAGCAAAAATCTGGGCTTTCTGGTCCTGAGGGACTTCTACGGCAGCACACAGGTTGTCATAGAAAGTGAAGAAATGATGGAAAATCTCAACGGGGTAAACAGTGAGAGTACCCTTTCGGTGTCCGGAAAGGTCAGGGAGAGATCAAGCAAAAATCCAGATCTTCCCACCGGAGAGATAGAGGTGGTACCGGAAAAAATCGAGATCCTGGGAAAATGTATATACAATGAACTGCCCTTTGAGATACGCAGATCCACGGAGGCCGATGAAAACATGCGCCTGAAATACAGGTATCTGGATCTGAGGAACCCTGCGGTAAAGGACAAGATAATACTGAGGAGCCGTATAGTATCAAGCCTTCGAAGAGCCATGGAGGAGCATGACTTTCTCGAGATCACCACTCCCATCCTGACATGTTCTTCTCCTGAGGGAGCCAGGGATTATCTGGTACCTTCAAGGCTTCATGCAGGGAAATTCTATGCGCTGCCACAGGCACCCCAGCAGTTCAAGCAGATACTCATGACCTCGGGCTTTGACAGATATTTCCAGATAGCACCCTGCTTCAGGGACGAGGACGCCAGAGCGGACAGATCCCCGGGAGAGTTCTATCAGCTTGATATGGAGATGGCCTTTGCATCCCAGGAGGATGTATTTGCAATCATCGAGGATGTACTGCCGCCGGTATTTGCAGAGTTCGGCATATACAAAAGCGCATCGAAGGCTCCTTTCAAAAGGATACCCTACAGGGAAGCGCTTGAAAAATACGGGACAGACAAGCCGGATCTGCGGATCGACCTGACCCTTACAGATGTAAGTGAACTCTTCGGAGACTGCGGATTCGAACCCTTTGCATCCGGAAATGAGATCAGGGCTGTGGTTGTTTCCGGTTTTGAAGGCTCGAGAAAGGTTATAGATAAGCTCTGTGCGGATGTGGAAGTTGTTTCGGGGGCAAAGCCCTACTGGTTCAAGGTGGGTGAGAACGGCGAACTGGCCGGAGGGATCTCAAAATTCCTCCAGGAAAGGTCTGCAAAGATCATAGAGACTCTGGGTCTTTCAAAGGACTGCTTTGTAGGCGTTTCGGCAGGAAACAGAAACCAGGCATACAAAACGGGCGGAACTCTCATAAAGATGCTTGGAGAGCTGTGTCCCGCACATATGAAAAAGGAGACCTATGAATTCTGCTGGATAGTAGATTTTCCCATGTATGAGATCGGAGAGGAAAGCGGAGAACTGGAATTCTGCCACAATCCCTTCTCCATGCCCCAGGGCGGCATGGATGCCCTTATTAATGAAGATCCCCTTTCGATCCTGGCATGGCAGTATGATCTGGTATGCAACGGTGTCGAGCTTTCAAGCGGGGCTGTCAGAAACCATGATCCCGAGATCATGATAGAAGCCTTCAAAAAGGTTGGACTGGGAGAAGAGGATGTGAAAGCCAAATTCCCGGCAATGTACAATGCCTTCTGTTACGGTGCGCCGCCTCATGCGGGCATAGCACCGGGTGTTGACAGGATGGTGATGCTGATCGCGGGATGCGACAGCATCCGTGAGGTCATTCCCTTCCCCATGAACAAGAACGCCCAGGATCTGATGATGGGTGCGCCTGCAGATGTTGAGCAAAAGCAGCTGGATGATGTTCACATAGCCGTGGTTTTGGATGAAAAATAAGACAGCTTTCAGGATAGTTTCGGCGATCCCTGCAGTTTTCTGGGCCTTTGTAATCTACAGGTTTTCGGACACGCCGGCAGTCGAATCGACAAACGAGAGCATAACGGTCACCGGGATGCTCCTTGACCTTGTGTCGAGGTTTATCTACGTGGATCCGGCAAAAAGGGACATGATAATTGCCGCTATGGAGCCTCATATCAGAAAGATCGCCCACATGACGGAATTCGGGATCCTGTTCCTGCTCATCCTTATACCGGCCGCCCTTATTATAAAGAAGCTTTCCCTGAGGGCCGTTATAACGCTCTCTGTTACGCTTTTGTATGCCGTTTCCGATGAGATCCACCAGCTTTTCGTGCCCGGACGCTCCGGAATGCTCCGCGATGTCCTCATCGACCTCCTCGGAGCCCTCCTCGCCCTCGCGCTGTACCTCTTCATATTTTTCATTATCAATACGCTGCATACCCGGAAAAACACAGGGAAGCACCAAGGAGCCTGAATATTTGCCACGGCATCGAAGCGAATATGATATCGACTCGCGCTCGGATGTTTCTAAGCTCACCTTCGGTCTTACAAACAAAATTTCGCTCTGCATCGTTCTTTGCCTTGAAAAACAGGCAAAGCCGCTGCACCCGCGAAATTTATAAGACCTCGCTTCGCCAAGAAACACCGGCTGATTGCTCGCTGATATCATATTCACTTCGATGCCGTCCGCATTTTTGGCCAATCTAAGGATAGAAGTGGTAACATTTGCACGGATGTCACCGATCGCGAACCCGAAGTGAGACATGAGCTTACTGAGGGGCGTTCGATGAGCGCCGGTGCTTCCGAGCGTTTTTTTGCGAGGTTAGCACCGCTGCGTGAAGAGCGAGCGGAAGCGTCCCCGAAGTAACTCATGTTCGAACGAAGGGGATACATTGGGGAATTCATCCGAGCGCGAGTCGATATCATGTTCACTTCGATGCCAACGAGATATTTTCATGTACATAAAAATATCTCGTTGACAAAAGCAGAAACCCTCTGTATAATCGTTAAGTGCGTGTTTGAAAGATTGTACCGGAAAATCCGGCTTTACTTATAAGGAGGTGTGAAAGATGTCGATCTGCCCGAAGAATAAATCTTCAAAGGGACACAGAGATCAGAGGAGAGCCAACTGGAAGATGGATACCATGAATCTCGTAAACTGCCCCAAATGCGGAAGCCTGATGCTTCCTCACAGAGTCTGCAAGAACTGCGGAACCTACAACAAAAAAGAGATCGTATCAGTTGACTGATGATACAAAAGATCACGGACAGCCAAAGCGGCTGTCCGTTTTTTATTCCCCGGGAGCTTCATCCGGTCCCGTACCGTACTCATCCGGCAGCAGAAAATGCCTGGTACATCCGAAATGAGCCTTGTAGACCTTTTGCCAGACCGCCCAGATGTACTTCCTTGAGATGAAGGGCCTGTCGATCTTTTTCATATCCTGCAGAGCCGAGACTTCCGTATACAATTGTTTGGTAAAATCCGAATCAAATCTGATGTTCCTGTTCATAGTAAATACAGTTTACAATCTTACCGGTATGATTTCAAGGAATCGGGCAAATATATGCGTTGATTTTTTCAGGCTTGTATTGTAAAGTAACTAATTGGAGTCGTAGAGCGATTTTATCATGTGAGGGAGAAATGTCTGAAATGGTCAATGTGGCGCTCGATGCCATGGGAGGTGACAACGCACCGGGTGAGATCATCGCAGGTGCCGTTGATGCGGTTGGAAAAAGAGACAATATAACCGTACATCTCGTCGGCGATCATGATGCCATACAGAATGAATTAAAAAAATACAGCTATCCTGAGGGGAGGATAAAGCAGGTGGATTCCACCGAGGTCATAGAGACAGGGGAACCTCCCGTGATGGCTATACGCACAAAGAAGGATTCATCCATTGTTGTGGGACTGAACCTAGTGAGGGCAAAGGAATGTGATGCCTTCATCAGTGCCGGCAGCTCGGGAGCAGTGCTTGTGGGAGGACAGCTCATAGTCGGGAGGATCCGTGGAGTTGAAAGACCGCCTCTTGCACCCGTCATACCTACAAAAAAAGGTGTGTCCCTGCTTGTGGACTGCGGAGCAAATGTGGATGCCAGACCTTCCCACATGCTTCAGTTTGCAAAAATGGGTTCCATATATATGGAATATGTCATGGGAGTCAAAAATCCAAAGGTATCGATCCTCAACATCGGTGCCGAGGAGGAAAAGGGCAACGCTCTCGTCAAGGAGACCTATCCCATGCTGAAGACCTGCCCTGATATCAATTTCGGCGGATCCATAGAAGCAAGGGATATAGCCGAGGGAGAGGCCGATGTCATCGTCTGTGAGGCTTTTGCGGGAAATGTGGCCCTAAAGATGTATGAAGGGGTCGGAAATGTGCTACTTTCGGAAATGAAGGGAGCAATGATGGCAACACCGTTTACAAAGCTGGGTGCTCTTTTGATAAAGAAATCCCTGAAGGAGACCCTGAAGCGCTTTGATGCCACGGAATATGGCGGAGCACCGCTTCTGGGACTGAACGGTCTTGTGGTCAAGACACACGGCAATGCGAAAAGAAAAGAAGTATCAAATTCGATCATCCAGTGTATTTCGTTCAAGGAAGAAAAGATAAACGACAGAATAAAAGAAAAATTGGATATATAATCAGGAGGAGAAATAATGGAATTTGAAAAGTTGAAAACGATCATAGCTGAGGTTTTGAATGTCGACAAGAGCGAGATAACGCTGGAAACAACATTTACGGATGACCTGGGGGCTGACAGCCTGGATGTTTTCCAGATCATCATGGGTATCGAGCAGGAGTTTGAGATCGTGATCGATACGGAGGAAGTGGAAAAGATCGTGACGGTCGGAGATGCGGTCAGCAAAATAAAAGCGGCAAGAGATAAATAAAACATAAAAGGTTTTCATTTGAGCCGGGTAAAAGCCCGGCTCTTGTGTTGGTGGATGGATGAATGACAGATATCCGATAGAAAAACTTGAAAGATCCATAGGATGGGAGTTCAGGGAAAAGGACTATCTCCTTGCTGCCATAACCCACGCTTCGTATATGAACGAGAGGGTGATGAACAAAAAGGAGGATTATGAAAGACAGGAGTTTCTGGGAGATGCGATCCTGGAGTTTCTGGTCAGCGAGTACCTTTTCCATAATTATGAGGACATGGATGAAGGGTATCTCACAAAGCTTCGTGCAAGTCTTGTATGTGAGCCCTCCCTGGCTGTCTGCGCAAAGGAACTTGAGCTTTCCGAATATATACGCATGGGAAAGGGAGATGACATGCAGGGCAGCCGTTACAGGGATTCCATAGTATCGGATGTATTTGAGGCACTCATCGGAGCTTTGTATCTGGACGGCGGGATGGAGGCTGCAAGGCCCTTTGTTGAAAGGTTTGTCCTAAAAGATCATAAAAAAAAGATCGCCTTTGTTGACAGCAAATCCACGCTCCAGAACCATGTCCAGAAATACGGTATGACCCTTGAATACAGGCTGGTTGGGCAGACGGGGCCGGATCATGACAGGATATATGAGATGGCAGCCGTGATAAACGGAAAAGAGGCGGCCAGAGGAAAAGGACATACGAAAAAGGCTGCCGAGCAGCAGGCTGCATTTGCGGCATATGAAAAGATAAAGGACGGGAAATAAATGTATCTGAAGAGCATAGAAATACACGGGTTCAAATCATTTGCGGACAGGATCAAGCTGGACTTCCTGAACGGTATCACCGGCATCGTCGGTCCCAACGGTTCCGGAAAGAGCAACGTTGCCGATGCCGTGAGGTGGGTTCTGGGTGAACAGAGCGCCAGACAGCTGAGAGGCTCGTCCATGCAGGATGTCATCTTTTCGGGAACGGAGATCAGAAAGCCCATGGGATACGCCTATGTTGCCATAAGCATAGACAATTCCGACAGGGCTCTTTCGGCAGATTTTGACGAGGTGACCGTTACCAGGAGGGTTTACAGATCCGGAGAAAGCGACTATCTCATAAACGGAAACGAATGCAGGCTCAAGGACATAAATGAGCTGTTTTATGATACCGGTATCGGAAAGGAAGGTTATTCCATCATAGGTCAGGGCCAGATCGACAAGATCCTTTCAGGCCGTCCCGAGGACAGGAGGGAGCTTTTTGACGAGGCTGCGGGTATAGTGAAGTTCAAAAAGAGAAAGGACACCGCCATCAAACGCCTTGAATCTGAAAAGAACAACCTTGTCAGGGTGAATGATATCCTCTCCGAGGTGGAAAGACAGGTGGGGCCTCTTGAAAAGCAGTCGGAGGCTGCAAAGGAATACCTGAAGAAAAAGGAGGAGTTAAAGACCCTCGACGCCAATGTATTTGTGCTTGAATCAAAAAGATATGAGGAACAGATAAAGGATCTCGATGAAAAATATGCCATAGTTGAAAAGGATTCGGCAGATGTCGACTCCCAGATGGAGCAGAGCAGGAGCCGCTATGATGAGATGGGGAAAGAGATAGCCTCCTTAGAGGAACTCATATCCGACATGAGAAATGAGCTTTCAAATTCCTCGGTCCAGAAGGGAAAGATCGATGCCCAGATCCAGGTTTTGAAGGAACAGATCAACTCCATACATAACTCGGACAAAAGCTTTGCCGACAGGATCAAAGCCGTACAGAAAAGCATCGAAGATCACGACAGGGACCTCCAGGTGCTCAAAAAGACCAGAGACGATATCGAAGCGAAACTTCAGGAGATCGAAGGATCGGGTGCGGGTAATAAGACCGCTCTCGAGGAATACGACAAAAAGATAGCCGGATTAAATGAAAAGATTGCCGAAAAGAAGCAGCTGGTAGTGGACACCATTGAGGCCAGAGGCGAGATAAAGGGAAATCTTGAAAGGTTAAAGACCATAGAGGAGCAGACCGGGCTCAAAAAGGCAGAGCTGAATTCCAGACTCCTCAAAACAAAGAGTGATGAGGAATCCCAGAACGAGACCATAAACGCCTTTGAAAAGGAACTTGAGAGTTTAAGTGAATCCATCAGAAAGATCGATGAAGAGATCGCATCTGTAAATGCAAAGACCGGAGATGTCAAAAAGGCTCTTGAAGAAGCCGATATGAAGGAAAGACAGCTTGACGGTCAGTACAGGGAAAACAAAACAAAGCTTGAGACGCTCAAAAACATAGCAGAAAGATATGAGGGCTACGGTAACGCAGTCCGTGCCGTGATGGGGCAAAAGTCGTCCGTGCCCGGGATAAACGGAGTGGTCGCGGATATCATAAAGGTTGAGGACAAATATGAAAATGCCATAGAGACGGCTCTCGGCGCAAACATGCAAAATGTCGTGGTAAAGGATGAGCAGACGGCAAAGAAACTCATAGGATTTCTGAAGAGCGAAAAAGCCGGCAGGGTGACTTTTCTTCCGTTAAATTCAATACAGAAAAGAGATTTCAATGCTCCTGAGGCATTAAACAGGCCCGGGGTCATAGGTATGGCCGACACCCTTGTAAATGTGGAAAAACAGTATGTGAAGGTGGCACAGAACCTTCTCGGAAATTTCATCGTTGTGGATGATATAGACAATGCCATAAAGCTTGCAGCAGAGTTCCGTTATACCCTGAGGATAGTTACTCTTGCAGGAGAGGCCCTGAATCCGGGAGGCTCCATATCCGGAGGATCCTTCAGGAACAAGAGCAATTTCCTGGGACGAAAAAGAGAGATAGAACAGCTGGAGGCGGCGGGAAAAGAACTTTTGCGTGAGAAGGACAAGGTACTTGCTCTCATAGAGGAAAACCGGGATCTGAGAGGACAGCTTCGCGCGAAGTCTGAAGAGCTGACCGAAAAAATGCAGAATGAGCAGATAAAGCTCAACACGGTAAAGATCAACCTTGATGCGGCAAATGAGAAAAAACAGGATGCCTTAAGCGGTTCATACGGCATCTCAAAAGAGGGGGCAGAGCTTGAAAAGCAGCTGCAGGAGATAGCCGAAAGCAAAAAGGAAGAGGCGCTTTTATTATCGGAAAAGACGGAAAAAGAGGCGGATGAAGCGGCCATAATGCTTTCATCCGAGCTTGAAAAGCTTGAAAACGAGAGCACCGAGCTTCGCAGATCCGTCAATGATCTGACCATGAAGAGCGCACAGTTTACACAGCAGCTCGGATTTTCAAAGGAAAACATCGATCGTGTCGAGGGCGAAAAGCTGAGGCTTGCCGAGGAACTTTCCACCATCGAAGCAAACATGGAAAAAAATGCCGGAGATATCAGGCTCAAGGATGAACAGATCAAGGAGCTCACACTGACTCTTGAGACGGCGGATGATGTAAATGACAAAAAGAGCGGGGAACTGAAGGAAAAGGAAAAGGAAAAAGAGGAACTCACAAAGGTGCAGCAAAAGCTCTTTTTTGAAAGGGATGAGATAGCATCAAAGAAGCTGGGCCTTGACAAGGAAAAATACAGGCTCGAATCCCTGAAGGAAAAGGCTTCGGCATCCTCCGCAGGTCTTGCCCAGTACATGTGGGATGAGTATGAGCTGACTCTGATCGGAAGCCGTGAGCTGGTAAATGAGGAGCTGGGTTCGCTTTCCGAGATGAAGCAGAACACCGTGAGGCTGAAATCCCAGATCAGACAGCTGGGTGATGTGAACGTAAATGCCATAGAAGAGTACAGGGAGCTGATGGAGAGATATACCTTCCTGACGGGGCAGCGGGATGACATCATAAAGGCTGAGGAGGATCTGCGAAATATCATCGCTGATCTTGATGAAGCCATGAAAAAACAGTTCACCGAGCAGTTTGCCGAGATACAAAGACAGTTCAACCAGGTCTTTGTGGAACTTTTCGGAGGCGGAAAGGGAACTCTCGAACTTGTGGACGAGGAGGATGTCCTGGAGGCCGGGATCATGATAACGGCACAGCCGCCGGGAAAGAAACTGCAGAACATGATGCAGCTTTCCGGAGGAGAAAAGGCGCTGACAGCCATAGCCCTTCTTTTTGCGATCCAGAACATGAAGCCGTCGCCTTTCTGTCTGCTTGACGAGATAGAGGCCGCGCTTGATGAAGCAAATGTTGAAAGATTTGCATCATACCTGCAGAAACTGACCGAGCATACACAGTTCATTGTCATCACCCACAGGAGGGGCACGATGGTAAAGGCTGACAGGCTCTACGGGATCACCATGCAGGAGAAAGGAGTATCGACCCAGGTCGCTGTTGACCTGAGCGATGAGACTTACAAGTAATGGCAGGTATTTTTTCAAAACTGTCGGGATTTTTTTCACAGTACGAAGAGATCTCGGATGAATTTTATGAGGAACTCGAAGAGACCCTTGTGATGGGGGATGTGGGTTATTCATCCACCGAAGAGATCATTGATGAGCTGAAGGAGAGGGTCACATCAAAAAAGATAAGCGCACCGGATGAGTGCCGCCTCCTGCTTTCGGATATAATAAAAGAGAGGCTGGAAGAAAAGAGCTCGTCTGCAGACTATGATTTCGAACTGAAGAAATGCGTTATTCTGGTGGTCGGTGTGAACGGGGTTGGAAAAACTACAACCGTAGGAAAACTTGCGGCCAGATACAAAAGCCTGGGAAAAAAGGTTATGCTTGCGGCGGCGGATACCTTCAGGGCGGCAGCGGGAGAACAGCTGGATGTCTGGGCAGAGCGCGCAGGTGTGCAGATAGTAAAGGGAAAAGACGGCGGAGACCCGGGAGCAGTGGTCTATGATGCCATTCAGGCAGCAAAGGCCAGGAATATCGATATCC
>CAMVDF010000042.1 GCA_947166195.1 uncultured Lachnospiraceae bacterium | reverse complement strand
AGCATTCGGCTGTTAACCGAAGGGTTGCTGGTTCGAGCCCAGCTCGGGGAGCTTAATCACTTAATGAGATCAAGCGAAGCGCAGATCGGATTTAGTGATAACATGGAGCTTTAGCTCAGTTGGTTAGAGCAATCGGCTCATAACCGATCGGTCCCGGGTTCGAGTCCCTGAAGCTCCACTCAAACAAAAGCCGGAAGTTCGTGCAGACGATCTTCCGGCTGTTTTTGCCTGAATAGTCCTTTTTGTGATAGAATATGGAAACAGTACCCGAAAGCGGCGTGACGATGAGGAGGAAATGAAGAAATGTACAACCAGGATCTGAGGAGAGAAGGATTTGTAAATCCCGAAAGAAATTATGATGACGAGCCGGAAAGAGATCTTGCCATGGCGGTATGCAGCCTTGTATTTGGTGTGGCAGGCATACTTACGGGAATATTCGGAATAGGATTTGATGTTGCTGCTCTTGTCATGGGCATTGTCGTATTGAGGAGGAGATATTTTGGGAAAGGCTTTGCCATAGCCGGCATCATCACATCGGCTCTGGGCTTTGCTGCCACGATAACTCTCACCGTACTTATCTGCATCGCCGGCGGGGAATTAAAAGATGAACTTCTTACGACCATAACCGATTATCTGTATTATTACTCCGACGGCGGAATGTTTGATGATTCCGAAGATGATGAAGAATATGTCGAGGATGAGGAAGATCTGGACGGTGATTATTATACCGATGAGGAAGATGAGTATTATGATGAAGAAGATGAGTATTATGATGAAGAAGAATATACGGATGAAGAAACAGGTACGGACGGAAGCACGGACGGGGAAACTGGTGGTTGGAGTGACAGTGAATACAGCGACATCGAGGACAGTAACACAATAGATGCGGCAGATGCATTTGGAGACAGATCCTATAATGAGATTTTTTCGGAAGAGGATGCCTCGTTTGACGGGGAAGATATCGAAGAAACAGAAGATTTTGATGATACCGATACGGAGGAATGATGGATATCGATTCACTGGTCCTGTCACAGTTTGAGACAGATACGAACTGTGTGCCGGGCACTTCCGGAAAGATCAATATCAACAAAAGAAAGAGACTTGACGGATCCAGATATTTTGCCGATATATCAGATTTTCTGAGGGTCATCCTTTATAAAGGAAGGCTTTTCATGATGTGTGATGAGTCCATATATGACTGGGCCGTGGAAAGATATACCGATACACTCCCGGAATGGTTCTGCAAGTTTGACAATCTGCGCATCCTTGACGAAAAGCTTCGTGAATACGGTCATGAGATCATGGATACGCATGTATATTTCATGCCGGATCCCGAATTTGAAGGGTACGATTTTGAGTGTCCCTACCATATAAAGGAACTTGGAAGGGAAGAGATAGACAGGATGAAAGATGAAAATCCCTTCCGGCATGCACTCATGTACCAGGAGGGGTGTCCGGATGTGATGGCCATCGGAGCATTTGATGAAAATGATGAGCCTGTTGCCATGGCGGGAGTTTCATCTGACGGCATGAACCTGTGGCAGGTTGGCATAGATGTACTTCCGGAATATGAACACAGAGGATTGGCGGTTTATCTGACGACTTTGATGAAAGAGGCAGTTATCAAGAGGGGAAAGGTCCCTTTTTACGGGACATCGGAAAGCCATTCGCTTTCCCGCAGAGTTGCCGTCAGATCGGGTTTTGTCCCCGGCTGGTGTGAAGTTTACAGCAGGAAAGTTGACAAAGAGGCTGATAACAAGTAAACTTGAACCTTGGACAGTTACATTGATTGCGCATATAGCTCAGCTGGATAGAGCGTCTGGCTACGGACCAGAAGGTCGGGGGTTCGAATCCTCTTGTGCGCACGAAAGACCTTCGGGAGACCGGGGGTCTTTTTCTTTGAAAGCCACCGGAGGTCGTATATGAACCGTTTTGATACCGGTAGCAGAAGAGAGGGTATCTTATGGCTTATTCTACTCATTATCATAATCTTTCCGAAGCGATACAGAAAAGGATCCGGGAGGACAGGGAGAGACATACCGTAAATCCGTATGCCTTCAGGGACGAGGATGTCATCAGGAGAAACATGGATCATGACAGGGCAAACCTGTGGAGGCCGGCTTTTGTCAGGGATACGGAAAAGATCATGAATGTTCCTTTTTACAACAGGTATTCTGACAAGACTCAGGTGTTTTCATTATTTAAAAATGATGACATATCAAGGAGGGCACTCCATGTCCAGCTGGTATCCAGGATAGCAAGGAACATAGGGAGATTATTGAATCTGAATACGGACCTCATCGAGGCCATCGCCCTGGGGCATGACATAGGACATACTCCCTTCGGACATGCGGGAGAAAGGGTCCTGTCTTCGATCTATCACAGACATACCGGAAGATTTTTCAATCATAATATCCACAGCGCAAGGCTTCTTGACGATATCTGCGGACTGAACCTGAGCCTTCAGACCCTTGACGGGATCATCTGTCATAACGGGGAGATGGAGATGAAGGAATACAGACCCCGTCCTTATTATGATTTTGAAAGCTTTGATAAAAAAAAGGAGCAGTGCTATACCGACAGGGAAAATATAAAAAAGCTTGTGCCTGCCACGCTTGAGGGCTGTGTGGTCAGAGTCTGCGACATCATAGCCTATCTTGGAAAGGACAGGCAGGATGCGGAAAAACTGGGGCTTTTTGAGGAGCCCGTCAGATATTCGCAAAAGACGATAGGGACTACAAATGCCGAGATAATAAACAACATGGTGGTCAATATAGTTGAAAACAGTTACGGAAAAGACTGCCTGTTTATGGACGAGGAGTATTTTGAGGAATTTTCCAGGGCGAAAAAGGAAAACGGAAGACTCATCTACGGAAATGAAAGTATGGAGGAGGAGTTCAGGACCGTGATAGAGCCGATGTTTGAAAAACTGTATGAGAGATTTCTGCAGGATGCCGTATCAATGAATGAGGACACTGTATTTTTCAGACATCATGTACGATATATAAAAGAGATAACAAAATACAGCAAAACACTGAAAAAACCCTATGAAGAAAATACCCCGGATGATATGGTCGCGGACTTCATAGCCGGAATGACGGATGATTATTTCATAGACTGTTACGAACATCTGTTCCCGGATGAAGGCCCGAAAGTCTGCTACAGGGGATATTTTGATAAAAAATAAAAAAAAGACTAATATTTTTTGAGAATCGTCCGATAAACATATTGAATGTAGCAGAAGGACATTACAGTATTG
Organism: uncultured Lachnospiraceae bacterium; assembly: GCA_947166195.1. Taxonomy (GTDB): domain Bacteria; phylum Bacillota; class Clostridia; order Lachnospirales; family Lachnospiraceae; genus NK4A144. The sequence continues at coordinate 11,119 of CAMVDF010000042.1, read as the reverse complement.
ACACAAAACAACAGGTATCAGTTTCTAAATGAAAGGAGGAGTCTGAAATGCGTGTAGATGCTTTATCACAGATCCAGCAGATCTATGGCGTAAACAAGAGCAGAAGGACTTCCAAAGCTGCCCCGACATCAGGGCGCGATGCGGTTGAAATCTCCAGTATAGGAAGGGATATACAGACGGCAAAGGCTGCTGTAAAGGATTCCCCTGATATCAGACAGGAGAAAGTAGCTGCATTGAAGGCAAGGATCCAGGCCGGTACATATGATGTATCCGGAGAGAGCTTTGCTGACAAGCTTATGCAGAAATTCGGCGAAGCATACGCCAATTGATCAAAAGAGAGGTAAGGTAAGTGGCAAGTCTGATGCAGGTGCTCATTGACACCCTGGACAAAGAACAAAAGGAATATGTCACATTACTTGATCTGTCAAAAAGGAAAACCCCCGTCATAGTTGAGGGGGATGTTGAAAAACTTCAAACCATCACGGATGAAGAACAGGTGGTGATAGACCGTCTGGCTGCGATCGACAGGGAAAGAGAGCAGGCGATGGCGGATATCGCAGATGTCATTAACAGGGACGTTAAGACTTTGAAGCTTTCATACCTTATAGATATGTTAGACAACCGGCCAAAGGAGAGGGATGAACTGGCCGCTCTCCACGACCGTATCAAAGCCACGGTAGGTGAGTTAAAGACAGTAAATGATCAGAACAGGGTACTCATCGAACAGTCACTGGACATAGTGGAATTTAATCTGAATCTGGTCAGATCCATGAGACAGGCACCGGAGACCGGTAACTATACCAGGTCTGCGGGCATCGCAGGAGATCATATGGGAGGATCCGCCGGCGGCTTTGATGCAAAACAGTGAGAAAGAGGTTTAGGCATTATGTCGTTATTCAGCGGATTGTATACCGGGGCTTCGGGGCTTGTCACCAATCAGAACTCCTTAAACACAACAGCACATAATCTTGCAAATATAGACACCGCAGGCTATACCAGGCAGCAGGTGACACAGGGCAACCGTCATTATGATACCATAAGCCGGTCCTACATCAGCGCAAACCAGGTAGGTCTGGGTGTTTCTTATTCTGATGTCAGAGCCGTCAGAGACTTCTTTCTGGACAAAGCCTACAGGCTTGAAAACGGAAGATCAGAGTATTACAACTCCAATTATCAGGTAATAACAGAGATAGAGACCCTTTTCGGAGAGATGGAGGGCGTTGCCTTCCAGGAATCCATGGTGGAGCTTGAAAGGACCATACAGGAACTTCAGAAGAATCCTTCGGATGCCACAAACCAGGGCTTGCTTGTCAGCAAGGCAACAACCTTCCTTGAAAGATCACAGGCTGTATACAATGGTCTGGCAGCCTTTCAGGATAATGTGAACGAGCAGGTAAAGGGTCTGGTCGATGATATAAATAAATATGCAAAAAAGATAGATGAACTGAACCACAAGATATCTGCCATTGAAACAGGCGGGATCGAGAGAGCAAATGATCTTCGGGATACGAGAGATCTCCTTCTTGATAAACTTTCCGGTCTCGGAAGGATCTCTTATGAGGAGAGCATGAACGGAGTTGTCACGGTTCAGTTCGAAGGTGTGGATCTGGTCAGTGATGATTTTGCCTATGAGCTGGCCGCCATGAAAAAGGATGAGATAATAAAGACAAATCCCGATCTGGAGGAAACCTACAAAAATCTTGACGAGAACTTTTACATCCCTGTGTGGAAGAGTCTGGGATGCATGGCAGTCATCAGCAGGACGGAGACCCTGTCAACGGATCTCAATACTGACATAGGAGCCTTGAAGGCACTTTTGAACGCAAGGGGAGACAACAGAGGAACCTATGTGGATCTGTGTTATCCCGAGGACAGGCTTGAGCAGTTCAAAGCAGAAGATCTGGCAAAGGCTCCGGCAGAAAGGAAGTTTTTTGATAACAGTACACCGCCAAAGCAGATCAAGACGGATGAAGAGATCCTGGAGGAACTCAGATCAGAGCTGAGCGGAGAATATGACAATGTTACCTCAAGGTCTTCCCTGGTAAATGTCATGGCTGAGTTTGACAATATGATCCATGGTATAGTGACCGGTATGAACAATATACTCACAGGTACCAACGGATATACACTGTTTTCACAGATCACGGATCCCGAAGAGGGCATGGAATATGTGAATACGGACGGGAAAACAGTGAAGATCAAGCCGCTCATGCCTGACAGGACGGACGGCTGGTCTACAAAGAACCTGATGATCACCACAGAAGTCCAGCAGGTGCCGTCGCTTTTGAAGGACGGATTCATTCTTCCCGACAAGTCGGTGGATCAGATATCCGCAGATGCATTGGTGGAGCTTTTCCAAAAGGATTTCGGTACACTCAATCCCAATACCAGAGCGAAGCACACTTTTTCACAGTATTACAACGCCCTTGTTTCGGAAAATGCCATCAGGGGACAGACCTACAGGAATGTGTCGGATAATCAGACCATCACGGTTTCTTCCATAGACAGTCAAAGGCAGCAGGTTGTGGGAGTATCCGATGACGAGGAACTGACGCATCTCATCAAATACCAGAATGCGTATAACGCCAGCAGCAGATATATAAATGTAGTGAATTCAATGCTGGAGACACTCATAAACTCCATGGCATAAGGAGGTAAGGCATGCCGTCAACATTTTTTGGACTGAACATAGGATATTCCGGGCTGACTGCAGCGCAGGTGGCACAGAATACCACGGCAAACAACATAGCAAATATCAATACCGACGGATATACGAGACAGATGCTGAATACCGAGGCAGCCGAAGCGTTGAGGACCTATACCAGATACGGTATGGCAGGTTCGGGTGTTTCGGCAAAGTCCATAGACCAGCTTCGTGATGCCTACATAGATCTCAAATACAGGGAGAATCAGTCACTTTTGGGTGAATTCAGCAAAAAGCAGACCTACTGCCTTGAGATAGAGAACTATTTCAATGATACCAGCGGTATTCCCGGCTTTAATACGATATTTACCCAGAATTTCTTCAATGCTCTGCTTGCATTGGAGGATGATCCGGGGAGCGTGACAACAAGGTCAGCCTTTCTCGGGACAGCCCAGAGTCTTGCCGAATATTTCAACCGTATGTCCACCACCATGGAGAGCATACAGAGCAATCTGAATGATGAGGTAAAGGATGCGGTGGACAAGGTAAATTCCATAGCCTCCCAGATCGCATCATTGAATGAGCAGATAAATGTAATAGAGATCAGAGGTGTGGTCGCAAACGAGCTTCGCGACCAGAGGGCGGTACTTGTGGATGAGCTTTCAAACTATGTGACTCTTGAGACAAAAGAGACAGATATCTACAATTACGCGGATCCCGATAATCCTACGGGAGCCAAAAGGTTTGAGATCCTGGTTTCAAACGGATGCTCTCTGGTTGACGGATATGATTATTATGAACTTGAATGCAAGGCCAGGGAAAAGAATGTGAATCAGTCCGATATTGACGGACTTTACGATATTTTCTGGAAGAATACCGGAGCTAAATTTGCTCCTCTTGCAGAGGTGGAGACAGGGGAGATAAAGGGGCTGCTCGAACTTCGTGACGGAAACAACAAGGAGTTTTTTGACGGAAAGGCGATCGGGACGGATGTGACCGATCCCGATAATATAAAGATAAAGGTAAACTATTCCAACCTGGATGACGGATCTGTAGATCCGAACAAACTGACCCTGGGGGATTCAGGCATGATCACCATCAGCGGTACGGCATATATTTACAACGGCTGGTCCTATGACGGCAAGGAATTTACCTTTAACAATCTGAAATATCAGGATGTTAACGGAGACTGGGTTTCCGGACTTTTGAATCCAGTGAATCCGGATGATACGGTCAGAGTCGGACAGAGCATCAATTATCAGGGTATCCCTTATTACCATGCCCAGATGAATGAATGGGTCAGAGCATTTTCGTATGCATTTAACAACATCATGGAGCAGGGTACGGATCTGAACGGAAACTCCATGAAGGATATCTCCTTTTTCCAGGTAAGGGATGTTGAGGGAGATCTGCACAATCTTTCGGCAAAGGCCGATGATGTAACGGGTGTGGAATTCGGATCCGGATATACGACGGACGGGAAGCAGTTCTATACCAGCCTTACCGCAAAGGATTTCAGACTGAATGCGGATATATTTGAAGATTCATCAAGGTTTGCCACCACATACAATGCCGAAGCTTCCATAAATGTGGACCCCAACGATCTGGTGAAGGATCTTTCAAGTATCAAGACCGACAAGTCAAAGATGATCTTCAGGGGATGTTCATCGGCAGAGTTTCTGCAGTGCCTGCTTTCGGATGTGGCTCTGAATGCCCAGAGTGCAAAGACCTTTACGGCAAATTACGAAAACATATCAGGATCCATCAGCAATCAGAGACTGTCGGTGTCGGGAGTGGATTCCGATGAGGAGGCTCTGAACCTGGTGAAATTCCAGCACGCCTATGAACTCAATTCCAAAGTGATACAGACGATGGCCGAGATGTATGACAGGCTCATCACCCAGACGGGAGTCTGATTTAGAATCAAAGAGTTTGGAGGATAATATGAGAATAACCAACAAGATGATGTCAAACAATTCCATGGCAAACATCAATTCCAACAAGACCTATCTTGACAGACTCAATACGCAGATGGCCACGGAAAAAAAGATCACAAGACCCTCGGATGATCCGATCGTTGCCATCAGGGCATTGAGACTTCGCAGCAACCTTTCAGAGGTTACCCAGTACTACGGAGCCAATGTGCCGGATGCCCAGTCATGGGTCTCGGTGACACAGACAGCCATCGATTCCACCATGGGGATGCTCTCCACCATGAGATCACTTTGCGATCAGGGTGCAAACGGTACAAATACCACATCAGAGAGAGAAAAGATATACCAGACTCTGGAGGCATACAAGAGCCAGATCTATTCAAACGGAAATGTGACCAATGCCGGAAGATCGGTATTTACAGGCTACAGGACCGGAGAGAAGCTGACATTTACGGCGGATACGGAGGCTGATTACAGAGGGATCAATGACCGTTTCAATGCTTCCGATGTGGTAAAGGCCGTATATGTGGAATCCCCTGTTACCATGGACAGCATCAATTCCCTGACGGAAAACAATGAGACCCAGATCAGGGAAGACAGGGTCAACCGTATCCGGCTGTCCTATGACAATATTAACGGATCGGTAAGGACAGGACCGATAGCCGGATGGGATGGAGATGAAGCAGGAAAGATTTCAAACTGGGATAGTGGCGCTACATATGATAAATATTTTAACGAGGATGGGACGTTAAATGATGCTGGTCGGAGTAGTAACTTTGGTGTGACCATAGATGGTAAATCTGTAAATTTACGTTTTCATGAGCCCTATGATCAGACCTTTGTTTTTAAACCAGAATATACGAGGAAGGACATGTCATCGGAAACCACGGTAAGTAGAGATTCCGATGAGATAAAAGTAAAATACGGAGATTTCACTTATACCATAAAAAAGGATCCCTCCGGTGCCTACAGCGCCGATAAAGGAGCTATCGTACAGGCTGAAGGCGGCAATCTGAAGCTTACGATCCCCGGACCCAACGGGACAAAGGACATCTATACGGAGATCACCGTGAAGGCTGACGGATCGGGAGTTGAGGACTCGAATAAATATTCAAGGATGAGCGAGATAGGCTATTGGTTTGATTATGATTATGCAGGGAGAAAGGATGCTCTTTCTGGCAAGGCATATGCGACCTTGGCAAAAGATACCACACGGCTGGTGTATCGTACAGCTTTGACCGGAAATCCTTCTGTGCCTCAAAACAGCATCACAACGGACGCAACAGATGGGATACAGTCCTTTGACCTGGAATTTGGAGGTAAAACGTTAAAGATACAGAAATACCCGGAAGAGAACAGGTGGTTCGCACTTGAGGGCGGAACTGTCAGTAAAATGATAGAGGTTACCCAAAACACGGACAAATCCTTCACTGTTTCGGTGGGAACAGATACAGGCGTTGGCTCTCATTCTAATAGCAAGAATTTTCAGGTCTTTAACATAAGCGCCAATGCCAGAAATGTCACCTCATATTATGCCGAGCATGAGCTTGAGGTAAAGATCACTGATTCCACTTCCCCGGTTGCAGTAGACAGCGACGGAAACGAGCTGACCGCATACCAGTACCTTGCGCTCAATGATAATGATAAGAATCCTGACAGCGAGGCGGCAAATAGCATTTACCTGCTGGCAGATACCGGAGAGCTGGTATTCGGAAGCGATGTTGCCGATACATTGTCGGGGCTGAAGGATATTCCGGGGGTGGATACGATATCTGTTATCTATGACAAGAGTAAATTCCAGGAGGGGGACCTGAGACCCGAACACTATTTTGATGCGCAGGAGCTGGATGATAAGCACAATATATTTAACAGGATCGTATATGATTCCTATGATCAGGCCATGTACTATACCGTGGGCACGAACCAGAACATACAGATAAACACCAATGCGGGAGATGTGTTTGATCCCCAGATAGTTCGTGAACTGGATGATATTTTAAGAGCCATTGAGGATTACAATGCCGCAGAGGAAAAGGTGAACAAACTTTCAAAGCTTGCCGAACAGGACGGATCCACGACTGTAAAGGATCTGTTGGCTGCGGCCCAAAAGGAACTGTCCCTTTCAAAGGAAGTCCTTCAGAGGAGATATGAGAACGGGATCACGGCCTTTGGAGGTTTTTATGAGAAATGTAACCTGGCCAATACAAATTGTGGTACAATAGACAGCAGGCTGACACTCATCAGCAACAGGCTTGCAGAGGAAAAGTCCACGGTTACGACTCTGGCTTCCGAAAACGAAAATGTGGATATCACAAATATAGCAGTGGAGGTAAAGGAGGCCGAGCTTGTATATAATGCGGCACTCATGGCAACAGGAAAGATAAATCAGAGATCGCTCATAGACTACATCTGATATCGTAGGCGGATTGCGAAAGTGCGAAGCACGGAGCAATCTGATTATTAAATAATTAGATTAGCGATAATATCGCGGAAAGAGGAAGGTATGACTGTAGAGACCAGATTGTTCGGAACCATAACCATTGATGATGACAAGATCATCAGATTTCCGGGAGGGATCATAGGATTTCCCGACCTGACGGATTTCGCTCTGATGCACGATTCGGAAAACTCCGACGGAAAAGGACTCAGTTTTCTCGTATCGCTCCAGGAACCGACTTTTTCGATGCCCGTCATGAATCCGCTGCTCGTCAGGGAAAGCTACAATCCCGTTGTGGAGGATGATTATCTGATCCCTCTGGGTGAGCTTGCCGAGGATGAGATGCTGGTGCTTGTCACGGTGACGGTGCCTCACGAGATCGAAAAGATGTCCGTAAACCTCATGGCTCCCATAATCATTAATGTAGCAACGAGGAAGGCTGCCCAGGTGATATTGAATGATGATGAGGAATTTCCCATCAAGTTCCCTATTTATGAAATATTGGCAAAGGCAAAGGCTGATGCCGGAAAGGTGGGAAAATAATGCTGACTTTATCAAGAAAAAAGAATGAATCGGTTGTGATAAACAACAATATAGAAGTGACCATACTTGATGTGAAGGGAGACCAGATAAAGATCGGTATATCGGCACCAAAGGAGGTTCCGATATACAGGAAAGAGATATACCTGCAGATACAGGAGTCAAACAAGAGCTCCATGACGGCGGACGGAATGGATGTTTTGAAGAATCTTCTGAAATAATACAGGGAAAAGCATATTTCAGATCATAATGTCATCAAGTTGAGCTATAAATTCTCAACTTGATGATTTTATTTTAAGAAAGTGTTATTTTTTTTCGGCAAGTGTCCGATATATGGAATAACAAGACTATTTTTGTGCTGCAAAAGGAGATTGCAGCAGATGCTAAAGGAGGTTTAGCCATGTCAATAGAACCTATCAGCAATACGATGGCATATCAGGCAACGACGGCGGTGAAGCCTGCAGAGCCTGTTCCTGCCGAGACATCGGAGGATGTGGCGGCAAGATCGGCTGAAAGCAGCATAGCAAGCTCGCAGGTTGTGGTGAATGAAACTGCTGCATCGGATTCGGACGGAGCATCAAACGGCGGACAGGGAGGTCAGCAGCCCTCGGATACAAAGAATGAGCAGATAAAGAAGGCTGTGGAGGAGTTCAACAAAAAAGTCCTGAAACAGAATTCTGAGGCGGTATTCGGTATCCATGAGGAAACAAACAGGGTAACGATCAAGATCGTCGACAAGACCTCAAAAAAGGTGATAAAGGAGCTCCCTCCCGAAAAGACCCTGGATATGATAGCCCGTGTTTGGGAGATGGCAGGCATACTTGTTGATGAAAAGAAATAATTCATTTGGCGCAGCAAAATGCGCAGAAAAGAGGTAATCATGTCAGACAGACTCAGGATGACCGGACTTGCTTCCGGAATGGATACACAGTCGATAGTCGAGCAGCTTGTAGAGGTAAAGAGCTACAGAAAGACAGATCTGAAAAATGAGCAGACAAAGCTTGGATGGAAGCAGGAGGCCTGGAAGGATCTGAACAAAAAGATGTACAGCTTCTATACCGGCAAGCTTGGTGAGATGAGATTTGAAGGCTTCTTTGATAAAAAGAAGGCCAATATCGTGGATTCCTCGATCGCAAGTGTTTCTGCTGAGGGTAATGCGGTCAGCGGAACCCAGGCTCTGGCGGTAAAGCAGCTGGCAAAGACACATTATATAACAAGCAGGAATTACGGCAATGATGTCACAGGCTCAACAAAGGCAGCGGAAGCTATGGGACTTGGAGGTACCGATGTTCCAAAGACTCTTGAGGTAAACGGAAAAAAGATAGAGATCACGTCAGAGACGACCATGAAGGAGCTTGCAGACGGCTTTGCAAAGGCCGGGCTCAATGCCAACTTTGACAATGCGACCCACAGGCTTTTTGTCAGTGCAAAGGAATCGGGTGAGGCAGGAAAGTTTGATATCAAGGTTCTTGATGAGAACGGTATAGCTCAGGATGATCCGGATTTTGTTGAAAAGATGGGTCTTTCAGAGGACGGCGGAGCATCCGTGGTCACCGGACAGGATGCAAAGATCCTTTTGAACGGTGCGGAGTTTACTTCCTCGACCAACAGTTTCAACGTGAACGGTCTTTCCATCACTGCAACAAAGGTTTCCGAAAAGCTTTCCGATGATGAAAGCAAAAATGATTATGTAACGACCAATGTTTCGGTAGATACTGATGTCGACGGCATATATGATTCGATCAGGGATATGTTCAAGGAGTACAATGATCTCATAAATGAGATGTCAAAGCTCTACAATGCGGACAGCGCAAAGGATTACAAGGTCCTTTCCGAAGAGGAAAAGGATGCCATGTCTGATGAAGAGGTGGAAAAGTGGGAGCAGAAGATCAAGGATTCCCTGCTCAGGAGAGATGACAATCTTCGTTCCGCACTGGAGACTTTCAAAAGCGGTATGATCGCAAGCTTCGATATAAATGGCGAGACCACGAGCCTGGGGACCTTTGGGATCGGCACATTGAGCTATTTCGATGCTGCTGAAAATGAGAGGTACGCGCTTCATATAGACGGAAACGCGGACGATACCGTAACATCTTCAAAAACCGACAAGCTGCGTGATGCCATCACAAATAATCTTGATTCGGTGAAGAGCTTTTTCTCACAGATGACTTCGGCTATGTACAAGACCATGACAAAGCAGATGTCCAGCACAGAGTACAGAAGCGTCTACAATATGTATGATGACAAGGCTCTCCAGAGCGAGTACGACAAGTATTCCAAGGATATTGCAAAGGAAGAGGAAAAACTGTCGGATTACGAGGATAAGTGGTACGACAAGTTTGCAAAGATGGAAAGTGCGATGGAAAAGATCAATTCCAAGTCAAATTCCATAGCTTCGCTTTTCGGAATGCAGTAAAAGACGATAACAGGGGACGGTTTCTGTGTCGCCACACGGGACCGTCCCTTTTAGTTTAAAAAATTTGGGATTTGCTCTTCAGTATTTCCGGGATCTGACCGATATAGACATTGTAAGAGGAAAAGAAACGAAGATCGTACGCTAAGAAATTATCATATTTTCACGGAGGGAACCATATGAAAGCAGCAACCGCATTCCAGCAGTACAATAACAGCAGGGTACTCACGGCATCACCCGCAGAACTCACGTTAATGCTCTATGACGGATGCATCAAATTCTGTAATATGGCTATCATGGCTGTTGATGCAAAGGACATTTCCAAGGCCAACACCAACATCAAAAAGGCCGAAAGGATCATCATCGAATTCCAGACTTCCCTGGATTTCAAGTATGAGGTTGCAAATGATTTCAACAATATATACACATATGTGCTCAGAAGGCTTCGTGAAGCGAACATAGAAAAGAGCAGGGAGATACTCGAGGAGTGTGTTACTCATATGAGAAGTCTTCGCGATACATGGAAGGAAGTTATGAAGGCCGCACAGCAGCCCATGGAAAAGCAGGCATAAATGTCAGATAATACATATATCCGGATGCTCATCGAAAGTCAGGAAAAGAAGATAGCACTTCTCGATGAAGCACTGGAATCAGATGAAGAACAGATCCGCCTGATACAGGAAGAAGATCCCGATATGGAGACTCTGGATGAGATCCTTGAAAAAAAGGGAAAGATCATAGAAGAGCTGGACAGGTTGGATGACGGATTTGAGTCCGTATATGCAAAGGTCAGGGATGAACTTCTGAACAATAAAGAGGCACACCGGGACGAGATCAAAAGACTTCAGGAACTGATCTCTGTGATCACCGAAAAGAGTATGAAGGTGCAGGCGGCCGAGATACGCGGAAAGGAGACCGTTGAGAGATTTCTCAAGCAGAGGAAAAGCACCCTGAAGGACAGCAAAAGTTCGGTGAAGGCGGCGAACGCATATGCTGTGAACATGAGAAAGATGAACAAGATAGATGCCTTCTTTGTAGACAAAAAAAAATAAGGCAGTCTGAATGAACGGCTGTTTATATTATAAACAAGGGCATCGTTTCCGAGCAGGGAAACGATGTTCTTTTATTGTGAAGGGATCGCCGCAGGGCCC
>CAMVDF010000041.1 GCA_947166195.1 uncultured Lachnospiraceae bacterium | reverse complement strand
CCGCAGAGTTTACCGATATGATCACAACACAGAGAGGATTCCAGGCAAACAGCCGAATCATCACCGTATCCGATACCATGCTTGAGGAACTCGTAAACCTGAAGAGATGATCCTGAACTGATGTTAAGAACACCCCCGGATATGACGTCCGGGGGCGTTTATATTGTGGTCATATGAGCGTGTGACCACAATATACGCTGTTTGGCATAAAAGCGGATTTATGGTATCATATTTTCATGCTTATCGAAGTCACAAAACTGAATGATGAAAAGATAACCATCAATTCTGATTACATCGAAGTCATTGAGGCAACGCCTGATACAGTAATAACAATGACAAATGACAGAAAAATAATCGTAAAAGAAAGTAGACAACAAATTGGAAATTTAGTAAAATTGTCTGGTTAGCGGTTTACGCTTTTTTTTGCATGCATTGAAATGGTGAACGGGCCGGGAGAGGTTCATCCGGCCGGTATCAGCAGGTACAGAAAGTGAGAATGTTTTGGATATTGCAAGTATAGTAGGACTGGTGGGCTGCTTTGCCCTGATGTTCTATGGTATCGTCGGCTCTAACGGAATGTCCGCCCTGATGTCATTCATCGACAGAGACTCGATCCTCATCACCTTCGGAGGAGCGATCATGTGTATCGTGGCGATGAATACCCTTCAGTCCTTTGTTGCGGGCATCAAGACCTTCCCCCTGATATTCAAGCTTGAAAAGGGAAATGCGGCCGAGGTTATCAGACAGATAATTGATCTTTCAAATGTGGCCAGAAAGGAAGGACTCCTTTCCCTTGAAGAGGCTGCAGGCAACATAGATGACGACTTCCTGAAAAAAGGGATCATGCTTGTTGTTGACGGTACGGATCCGGAACTTGTCCGCGCCATCATGGAAACGGAGATGGACGGTATATCGGGACGTCACAAGGATGGTATAGGCTTCTGGGACAATCTGGGATCCATGGGCCCCGCCTGGGGTATGATAGGAACCCTGATAGGACTCATAAACATGTTGAAAAACCTTTCAGATCCCTCGTCACTGGGACCCGCTATGGCAGTGGCTCTCGTCACAACCTTTTACGGGTCTTTGCTGGCAAACTGGATATGTGCACCTGTTGCGGGAAAACTCAAGATGAAGGACGCCCAGGAGTTTGCCATCAAGGGGATCGAGGTAGAGGGACTTCTTTCGATACAGGCCGGGGAGAACCCCAGGGTCATAGAGGAAAAACTCAAATCCTTCATCGCACCCAAGGAAAGAGGAGGCAGTGAGGAAGAAGGCGGAGGAGCCGGAGGTGAATAATGGCGAGGAAAAGAGAAGAAGAACCGCCTAAGGGATCGCCGGCATGGATGGCCACCTTTGGCGATCTGATGAATCTCCTGCTGTGTTTTTTCGTGCTGCTGTTCTCCATGTCCTCCACGGATGTGAACAAATTTGAAGCTATTGCAGCCTCCCTCCAAAAGACATTTTCCGTTTTTCAGGGCGGAAATGATTCCATAGGCGAGGGTGATATGGTAGGCAACGGCGTCAGCCAGCTAAACCAGATATCCGAATACTTTTCTTCCATGGGAAAGAACAGTACCGGAAACCAGGACAATACGGATTACGATCAGGCTTCGGAAAATCTTGAAGCGGCCGAAAGTGTTGATAGTTCAGACTCATCTTCGGACGCATCTTCTGACTCAAAGGATGAAAAGTCCGGACTTGAGGATCAGAAGGACAGCGGAAAAGAGGATGACAGCAAGGCGATGACCGATGCCGAGGCAAAGGAACAGCTTGAGAAATCGGGCCTCAAGGAGTCCGAGGAACTTGCCGAAAAGATTGAGGAGTCGATAAACGAAGAGGATCTCGACAAACAGATCGACATAGATTTCACATCGCAGTATGTTACACTGACAATGAACGGCTCATTGTTATTTGACTCGGGAAGTGCTACAATAAAGAGTGACGCTGAAATAATCCTTGATAAAGTCGGAAAGATACTGGAGACTTACGCAGGCTCTACCATAGAGGTAGAGGGGCACACCGATAACATTCCGATCAGTAATGCCCGGTTTGCAAACAATGATGAGCTTTCGGGGGCAAGGGCACTGTCGGTATTTGAGTATCTCAGGGACAACAGTGATCTTGATCCGGCATATATCAAGCATACGGGCAGAGGTTCGTACATACCCGTTGCCGACAACGGCACTCCGGAGGGACGGCAGCTGAACAGGAGAGTCGAGATCAGGATATACAACCGGCTGTCTGATGTTTCTTAGTTCAAAACAGGATAAAAGGAAGGAAGTCCAGATATCTCATGAAAAAGAACATGATCTCAATCATCATACTTGCGCTTCTGGTGGTCAATATAGCCATGACTGCGATAATGATGTTTTCGGTTATCCCGGCAAACAAAAAGACAATAGCACTCATAGATGAGATCTCGGGTGCCATAAAACTTGATCTTGCGGCGAACACTCCCGAGGGGGAGGCTGCGGGAAGCTCGGCACAGAATGTATCCCTTGCGGATTCTGCCACCTACAGCATTGAAGACCAGCAGACCTTCCAGCTCAAAAAGGGTGAGGACGGAGAAGCACATTATGTGGTCTGCAAGGTAGCGGTGCTGATGAACAAAACCTCGGAGGATTATACAAACTTCGGTGCTGATGTCGAGTCCGGAGTCAGGGATCCCCTGATCCTCAATGCCATGAGCGAGGTGGTTGGCGGCTATACCTATGAAGATATCGAGGCACTTGGCCAGACGGGACTTCAGGAGGCAGCTCTTGAAAGGATCCAGACCATGTTTGATTCGGATTTCATATACCAGGTAGCATTAAGCGGATATATCGTCCAGTAAAGATACAGGGGTTTACAGACTATGGGAGACGTACTTTCCCAGGCGGAAATCGACAATCTCCTGCAGGCGATCAGCAGCGGAGAGATAGATGCGGATGATATAAAGGAAGACGCCGGAAAAAATGTCAAGGAATATGACTTCAAAAGGCCGGCGAAATTCTCCAAAGAGCATCTTCGTACGCTTGAGATTATATTTGAACATTACGGCAGACTGCTTTCGACCAATTACCCGGTCTACCTGCGGAAAAATGTGCAGGTGAGTGTAGTGAATTCCGAGGCACTGACTTTTTCGGAGTTTACGAACTCGCTGTCGAACCCTGTTATTTTGGGTGTGGTAAATTTCCTGCCGCTAAACGGTAATATTATGATAGAACTTTCGGCAACACTCGGCTTTGCCATGATAGACAGGCTGCTGGGGGGCCAGGGGGATCCTCTTGAAAAAAACAGGGAATTCTCCGAGATAGAGCTTTCACTTGTCGAAAAGATGGTGGCGGTTTCCGTATCGCTCCTCAGAGAGCCATGGAAAAATGTTGTGGAGGATCTCAACCCGGTTCTTGAAAGAGTGGAGACCAATCCGCAGTTTGCGCAGATCATAGCGCCCACCGAAATGATAGCCATTGTCACTCTCAATATAAAGATAGGTGAGGTGGAAGGACTGATGAATGTCTGTTTGCCTTACTTCACTTTGGAGAGTATCATGGATAAGTTGAATACGAAGTTCTGGTTTTCGACCATGCAGGACAATTCTGATGAGAGTTACATGGAACACATGGAGGATCTCATCAAACATGTCCAGATACCCATCATGGCAGTTCTTGGGGAAAGCTCCATCACTGTCACCGATTTTGTCAATCTCCAGGTTGGAGACATCATACGGCTCGACAGCAGGGTCGCACAGGATATGGATATCTATGTCGGAAATATCAAAAAATTCAAGGCGCTTCCTGGTTCCACAAAGGAGCAGTACGCCGTGAGAGTGACTGAAGTAATCAGAGAGGAGGAGTAACCGGATGGACGGAATGCTGTCACAGGACGAGATAAACGCCCTGCTATCCGGGATGGCAACCGACGACGGGGGTGGAGATGCGCCGCAGGAGGCCGCAGAGCCTGCCGCGGATGTCGGATCAGAAGATGCACTGACGGATGCCGAAAAGGATGCTGTCGGTGAGGTGGCCAACATCAGCATGGGAACATCGGCCACCACGCTGTATTCCCTTGTAAACAGAAAAGTTAATATAACAACTCCTACAGTCGAGATGGCGACCTGGGATTCCATCGCAAAGGATTATGAAAGACCCTGTGTCTTCATACAGATCCACTACAAGGTCGGACTTGACGGAAGCAACATCCTGGTTCTCAAGGAAAACGATGTCAAGGTCATAACAGACCTGATGATGGGCGGGGATGGTACAGATACCAGCGGAGAGCTGGGGGAGCTTCATCTGTCAGCTATTTCCGAGGCGATGAACCAGATGATGGGGTCATCCGCAACCTCACTGTCATCAATGCTTGGAAGGATGATAGATATCAGTCCGCCGGAGGCATCGCTCGTTGATCTGAGTGAATTCGGAAAGCCTGAGGATATAGCGGAATTTCTCCAGGGATCCTTTGTAAAGGTATCATTTTCGATGCAGATAGGTGATCTGGTAGATTCGACTATCATGCAGCTTTATCCGGTTGATTTTGCCAGAGAGCTCTACAACCATTTCGTTTCGGGACAGAGCGAGGCAGAGGCACCGGCACCGGCAGAAGCACCGGCACCGGCCCCCGAGCCTGTACCGCAGGCCGCAGCTCCGCCGCCGATGGACATGTCGGGTGGAGTACCCCCGATGCAGCCCCAGATGGGAATGCCGCAGATGGGAATGCCCCAGATGGGAATGCCTCAAATGGGAATGCCCCAGATGGGAATGCCTCAGATGATGCCCCAGATGGCAAATGTGAATGTCCAGCCGGCGCAGTTTACTGCATTTACCAGCGACTTCAATCCGATGCAGGCACAGGAGAATATCGAGCTGATAAGGGATGTGCCGCTTGAAGTTACCGTTGAGCTTGGGAGGACCCACAAGTCCATAAATGACATCCTGGATTTCGCTCCGGGTACAATCATAGAACGTGAAAAGATAGCCGGAGAACCTGTGGATGTACTGGTAAATGGCAAGAATGTCGCCAAGGGCGAGGTTGTTGTAATAGAAGAGAGTTTTGGAGTCAGAGTAACAGAAATAATAAAATAGGAGTGAAAAATTATGGCAAAAAACATTCTGATTTGTGATGACGCAGCGTTCATGAGAATGATGATCAAAGACATTCTTTCAAAGAATGGCTACAATGTTGCGGGCGAGGCAGAGAACGGCGCAAAGGCCGTTGAAAAGTATGCCGAAGTAAAGCCTGACCTTGTTCTCATGGATATCACAATGCCCGAGATGGACGGAATCCAGGCGCTGAAAAAGATCAAGGAAAATGATCCTGCGGCTCTCGTCATCATGTGCTCGGCAATGGGACAGCAGGCAATGGTCATCGAGGCAATCCAGGCCGGAGCCAAGGACTTCATAGTCAAGCCGTTCCAGGCAGAGAGAGTTCTTGAAGCCGTAAAGAAGGTCGTGGGCTGATTGGAAAGATTCATCCAGCTGGTCACTGTTCTTCTTATATTTGCTTTTGTCCTGTTCATCACATTTTTCACCACAAGGTGGGTGGCGGGATTTGCAAAGAAGCAGACATATAATAAGAACATCGAAGTTGTTGAGTCATACAGGATCGCACCGTCCAAATTTATTGCCATAGTCAGGACGGGATCCAAATATCTTGTCATAGGGGTTGGCAAGGATGAGATCTCAAAGCTTTCTGAGCTTGACGGGGAGAGTATAGACTTCAGCACCGATTCTTCTATGCAGGCCATTGATTTTTCGGGCATCATCGAAAAAGCAAAGCAGCGCCTCGGGAAGAATAAAGACATCGACCACTGAGGAGCAGTATGAAAAGAGTATATGTTTCTTTAGCTGTGATCCTGCTCTTGTTTATGGCAGTCTTTTTCGGGTATGAAAGGATAGCATACGCGAATGAGTCGGCTACCGGCAGAAGCGGCGGTATAGCAAGCGGCACGACCCGGGATGTCGAGGGCACCAGGACTGATGATTATAATGCTATCGGCATTTATGATAATGATTATAATTCAAGCACGGTAATCAATGAACCGGGGACAGCCAATGACAGAGGTGATCTCAGGGATCTGAACATTGGCAACAACCTGAACATTACCTATACAGACAGGAACGGAAATCTTTCGGGAGCCTTGAGGATACTCATCATCCTCACTATGGTTGCGATGGCTCCGCTCCTGCTTTTAATGCTGACATCCTTCACAAGGATATTGGTTGTTCTGCATTTTACAAGAGCGGCTGTAGGCACCCAGACGGCACCTCCAAATCAGGTTCTGATCGGACTTACGCTGCTTTTAACTTTTTTCATCATGTCTCCGGTCATAAACGAGATAAACACGACGGCGGTACAGCCGTTTGAGGCAGGGGAGATGACGCAGCAGGAATTTTTCGAGGCAGCAATGGAGCCCTTGAGAGAGTTCATGTACCGTCAGACCCAGACAAAGGATGTCAGGCTTTTCCTGGATATTGCCGGCATAGAAGAAGTGGAAGACATTGATGATATCCCGAATACAGTTCTCACTTCTGCATTTGTTATATCGGAACTTCGAACCGCTTTTATTATAGGTTTTTTGATCTATATACCTTTCATAGTCATTGATATGGTCGTGGCATCAACACTTATGAGCATGGGTATGATGATGCTGCCGCCGACTACGGTGTCCATGCCGTTCAAGATACTTCTCTTTGTTCTTGCGGACGGATGGAACCTGGTCATAGGAAGTCTTGTAAAGACCTTTTACTGACAGGGTGAGGGAGATTGATTTATGACTATAGATACTGTTACGGACCTGACTTCACATACGCTTTATATCATCATAAAAACGGCAACGCCGCTCCTTTTGATCTCACTCATCATAGGACTTGCCATATCGATATTTCAGACAGTCACATCGATCCAGGAGCAGACGCTGACCTTTGTGCCCAAGGTACTTGGGATCTTTGTCGGGATCATGGTGCTTGGACACTGGATGATGAACAATATGGTTGATTTCATGACAGAGCTTTGGGCTGATTTTACTCTTTATGTGAGATAGGTGGATCATTTCGTTGGTTGATTACGGCTTTTCGATCCAGGACCTGGAGTTTTTTCTTTTGATAGTTACGAGAGTGACGGCATTTGTCCATGCCGCACCTTTTTTCGGGATGAGCA
This sequence comes from uncultured Lachnospiraceae bacterium, assembly GCA_947166195.1. Taxonomy (GTDB): domain Bacteria; phylum Bacillota; class Clostridia; order Lachnospirales; family Lachnospiraceae; genus NK4A144. The sequence goes on along the minus strand of CAMVDF010000041.1, from coordinate 7,280 downwards.
ATGTCCCCAGGAGGGCAAAGATAGGGTTTTCACTCCTGGTATCGCTCCTTTTGTACCAGTTTGTGGTACCGCATTATGCCCTTCAGTATGACAGTGTCCTGGGCTATGCGATTCTTGTATTAAAGGAGAGTGCGGCAGGCATACTGCTCGGATTTTCGGGCAATGTATGCATGTATATTGTTACACTGGCAGGCTCTCTCATAGATATGGATATCGGACTTTCCATGGTGTCCATGTTTGATCCCGCTACGAGACAGCAGGTTGGTTTTTCCGGATCGTTGTACAATTATGCACTGATGCTGATATTGATGATCTCGGATATGCATCATTGGATATTGAGGGCATTTGTTGACTCATACAGTACCATTCCGACCGGGATGATATCCTTTAACCTGGAAGATCTGGTGAATAGTGCGGTAAGGTTTCTGCGCGATTATTTTGTTATCGGATTCAGGATATTTCTGCCGGTTTTTGCCGGGATGCTGATATTGAATGCGGTGCTTGGAATACTTGCAAAGGTTGCTCCGCAGATGAACATGTTTTCGGTTGGTATCCAGATCAAGATCATCGTCGGACTGGGCATCATGTTCTTCACAGTGGGAATGCTCCCCGGTCTTTCGGATTTTGTGTTTAATGAGATAAAGCAGCTCATGACCGTTTTTGCCGGAGGGATTAGCAGTCAATGATCCTTGAATATGATCTTCAGTTTTTTGCAAAAGAGGGACCCGGCGGCGAAAAGACCGAGGAACCTACCAGCAAAAAATTAAAGGATGCCAGAAAAGAAGGACAGGTTGCAAGAAGCCAGGAGCTGGGTAATGCGGTAAGCCTCATAATGGTTTTTTTCATTATCAGGGTTTTCGGCCAGCTCATGGGAAAGAATTTCCTGGAGATATTTAACTACGTTTACTCGATCATACCTGATTTTACAAAGCTTCCTGACGGTTTTGTACCAAAGAGGGATTTTGCGGGACTCATAAATACCATAATGCTCAGGATGGTGATCATCCTTTTGCCTGTATTTGCGACCGGAGTCCTTGTGGGTGTGATAGTAAATGTGGTGCAGGTGAAATGGGCGCCCACGGCCAAGCCTCTTCAGCCGAAGTTTTCAAAGCTTAACCCGGTCAACGGGATCAAAAAGCTTTTCTCAAAGGAAAAGCTGGTTGAACTTCTCAAATCGGTACTGAAGGTTACAGTCATCGGGTATGTCGTATACAGCTATATGTCGGACAGGATAGGGGCTCTGCTTTTGATGTATGACCTTTCCGTTCAGAGTGCCATTGCTTTCACCTGCCAGACCGTGATAGATGTGGGCCTTCGTATTAGTATTTTCTATCTGCTGGTCGGTATAGCGGATTATCTTTACCAGAGGCACAAATTCCGCGAAGACATGAAGATGACCAAGCAGGAGGTCAAGGACGAATACAAGGATGCTGAAGGAGATCCGCAGATCAAGGGCAAGATCCGTCAGAGGATGATGGAGGCCTCAAGGCGCAGGATGATGCAGGCGGTTCCGGAGGCCGATGTGGTCATCACGAACCCCACGCATTTTGCGGTGGCATTAAAGTATGACAGCCAGGTAGCTGATGCGCCGGTAGTTGTTGCAAAGGGTCAGGATTTTCTGGCACAGAGGATAAAAAATGCCGCGGCTGAAGCGGGAGTGGAGATAGTTGAGAACAAACCTCTTGCAAGGATGCTTTATCACAATGTGGATGTGGGAGCCATGATCCCTCCTGAACTGTACCAGTCGGTTGCTGAGGTGCTGGCTTTTGTTTACAGGATAAGAGAGGGCAGGAACCCCGCTTGATCGGATCGGGTTTACGGTAGCAAATGGATACAGCAAAAAAAAGACCATTTTCCATACAGGATGTCGGAGTAGCGATATATCTGCTGGCAGCGTTTCTTTTTATGATCATAACCCTGCCGAGTGTTATCCTTGACGTGATGCTTGCCATAAATATGGCGGTGGCTTTTGCGATACTTTTCAATTCGCTCTTTGTCAAGGAAGTTCTGGATATGTCCTTTTATCCCACTATCCTCCTGTTTACGACGATATTCCGTATCTCGCTGAATGTTTCGTCTACAAAGCTTATTCTGACCACGGGAGATCCCGGAAATGTCGTACAGACCTTCGGACAGTTTGTGGGCGGAAACGATCTTATAGTCGGCGGCATTGTTTTTATTATACTGCTGATAGTGCAGTTCGTTGTCATCAACAAGGGTTCCGAGCGTGTGTCGGAGGTTACGGCAAGGTTTACGCTGGACGCCATGCCCGGAAAGCAGATGGCCATCGATGCCGATCTCAATACCGGTGCCATAGATGACAAGGAAGCAAAAAGGAGGAGAGACAAGATACAGGAGGAAGCCTCCTTTTTCGGCTCCATGGACGGTGCCGTGAAGTATGTCAAGGGAGATGCCACGGCAGGACTCCTCATAACAGGTATAAACGTAATAGGCGGACTGGCCATGGGAATGCTTCGAAGGGGCGAATCCTTCGGGGATGCCATAAACCACTATGTGGTGCTGACCATTGGAGACGGCCTGGTTTCTGCCATACCGTCACTGCTGATATCCCTTTCCACAGGTATCCTTGTGACAAAGGGTGCAAAGCAGGCAGATTTCGGACCAACCCTTGTAAACCAGTTGTTCGGTACTCCCAAGGTCATGTACCTGAGCGGAGCAGTCATTGCACTGCTTGGAGTGGTCACACCGCTGAATCCTGTTATTTTTGTAACTCTGGGTGCTCTTTTCATCATTGGCGGCAGGGTCATGAAGACCCAGCTTGAGGTGGAGACCGTACAGAGCGAGGCGGCTGAGGAGGAGGTCGGAGCCGAAGAGATCAGAAAGCCCGAAAATGTTGTTTCGCTGCTTTCGGTAGATCCCATCGAGCTGGAGTTTGGTTACGGTATCATCCCTCTCGCCGATGTCAACCAGGGAGGAGACCTGCTTGACAGAGTTGTCATGATCAGACGACAGATAGCGCTTGAACTTGGTACGGTGGTTCCCATCATCAGACTGAGGGATAACATACAGCTCAATCCGAATCAGTATATAATCAAGATCAAGGGTGTTCAGGTTGCCGAGGGTGAGATCATGTTTGACCACTATATGGCAATGGACCCCGGGTATGTTGAGGAAGAGATCACGGGTATCGATACCTTTGAGCCGTCCTTCCATCTGCCGGCAAAGTGGATCACCGAAGGACAAAGGGAGAGGGCCGAATCCATGGGCTATACTGTCGTGGATCCGCCTTCGATCATTGCGACACACCTGACCGAGGTTATCAGGACGCATATCAGCGAGCTTTTGACGCGTCAGGATACACAGAACCTCATCAACAACCTCAAGGAATCAAATCCTTCGGTTGTGGAGGAACTGACACCGAAGCTTCTGGGACTTGGAGAGATACAGAAGGTATTGCAGAACCTGCTTAAAGAGGGCATATCAATCAGGGATCTGCTGACCATATTTGAGACCCTGGCTGACTACGCGGCGACAACAAGGGATACCGATGTGCTGACGGAGTACTGCCGGCAGGCGTTAAAGAGGGCTATTTCGGCCAAATTTTTTGAAACGGGAGACATGACAAGTGTCGTAACTTTAGATCCCGTCATCGAACAGGAGATCATGGCATCCGTGAAACAGACGGAAACAGGAGCTTATCTTGCCCTGCCGCCTGAAAGGACAAAGGCCATAATCGCCGCCACGGAGGAACAGCTGAAAAAACTGGACGATCTGGGAAAGAGCCAGATAGTTATAACATCTCCGATAGTGAGGATCTATTTCAAAAAGCTGGTTGAGGATTATTTTAATGAGATAATAGTGATCTCATATCAGGAGATCGATACTGATGTTGATGTACAGAGTGTTGGGATGATCAAGGCATGATAATCAAGAAGTTTACAGCAAAAACCGAAGAAGAGGCCACAAAAGCCGCAAAGGACGAACTCGGGGCCCGAAGCGTGATAATGAATGTCAGAAAGGTGAAAACGAAAGGATTTTTCAGCTTTCTGAAAAAACCTCTGATAGAGGTCACGGCTGCAGTGGAAGAGGATACGGATTCCATGGTCACCCGTGTCAGGCGTCCCCTTGAGCCGAGCATCAGGACCGTCACAAAGGTGCCCTTCAACAAACAGGAAAAGGAAGAAAAACCGAAGTATCCGGATGTCATACCTGACGGGGAAGAAAAAACACCTGAGGGAGAGGCAAAGTCTTCAGGAAGGGAAGAAAAGAGCGAAGATAAGGGCATAGAGGAAAAGATCGACAACCTTCACACCCTCATAGAACAGCAATTGAAGACTGTGATGGAAAGCGGTGATGATGCCGAGGAGAACAGTGACAAAAAGACTGATGAAGCCGACCGTGAATTTATCAGCTTTGTAAAGCTCATATATAACACTCTCATAGACAATGAGGTGGATGAAAAGTATGTCAATGAGCTTGTTGACGAGATAGAAAAGCTCAAAAAACCTGGAGTTACCATAGACTACCTGATCTCAAACATCTATCAGAAGATGATCCTGAAATTCGGGGAACCCGCAAATATAACGGCAGGGGAGAACGGTGCCCGGATCATATTCTTCATCGGACCTACCGGGGTCGGCAAGACAACGACCATCGCAAAGATCGCTTCACAGTTTGCGGTGATAGAAAAGAAAAAGGTGGCTCTCATAACCACGGACCTTTACAGGATAGAAGCGGCAGAACAGCTCAAGACCTATGCCGATATCATGAAGGTTCCCTTCAGGCTTGCCTACAACGAGGATGACCTGAAGGAAGGCATCAGTGAATTTGAGGAATATGATTTCATACTTGTGGATACTGCCGGATATTCCCCGAAGGATGAAGAAAAGCGCATGGAGATGAAGCAGCTTCTTGACAGTGCAAAAAAGATCTCCGATATAGATACCTATCTTGTGATGTCTCTGACAACGAAATACAGGGATCTGATCGCCATGTCGGATCTTTACAGACAGATAACCGACTACAAGCTCATATTCACGAAGCTGGATGAGACGGAGTTTTTCGGAAACATGCTGAACATCAAGCTGCATACGGGCGAAGAGATAGCCTATGTGACCAACGGTCAGGATGTTCCCGATGACATAGAAGTATTTAATCCCCAGAGCATAGTGCGTGCTCTTCTCGGCGGCGAGAAGCAGTCCTGAAGGAACTGCTCCAAAGCTGTATTTGTGGTTGTTGAAAGAAAAGGTAAACGATGGACCAGGCTGACAGGCTGAGAAATATAATAAAACAGAACCAGGTCGCGCCGGCAAAGGCGGCAAGGGTCATAACCGTCACTTCCGGAAAGGGTGGTGTCGGAAAGAGCAATGTCTCCATAAATCTTGCCGTTGAGTTCAAGAGGATGGGTAAGCGTGTGATCATTTTTGATGCGGACTTCGGACTTGCCAATATCGAGGTCATGTTCGGGACCATTCCAAAGAACAATCTTGCGGATCTGATCTATCAGGGCAAGGGCATCAAGGATGTCATAACCTGGGGCCCCATGGATATCGGCTTCATCTCGGGAGGAAGCGGTATAGCCGGACTTACAAATCTGGGAAGGGAATATATCAATTATCTCGTCCAGCAGCTGTCGGAGCTCGACAGTATAGCCGATGTGATCATCATAGATACGGGAGCGGGTATTTCCGATTCGGTCATGGAATTCCTTGTGGCTTCAGGGGAAGTGCTGCTGGTGACTACTCCCGAACCCACTTCCATAACGGATTCCTACTCATTGCTGAAGGCTCTCAAAAGGAACTCCAGGTTCAGCGAGGAATCGTCGACCATAAAGGTCATATCGAACAAGGTATCCACCAGCGAAGAAGGAAAGCTTCTTTTCAGCAAGCTGAACACGGTGGTTCAAAGATATCTGCATCTGAATATCGAATATATCGGATGCATCCCGCAGGATCATGAACTGTCGGATGCTGTCATGCAGCAGAGCCCGATCTGCATATCAAACACAAATGCAAAGTCCTCAAAGGCTTTCAAGGATATTGCGATGACTCTTATGGATATCCCTCATGAGGCACAGGTTTACAGGAGAGGGATGGCCGGATTTTTTGCGAACATGGTCAGGGGAAAACATTTCAGTTAGAACAGATATTGAAAAAGAGGTACAGGTATGATCACGGATTATATTATACCGGGAGACAAAATAGAATTAACGGACAAAAGGAGCGCGGAAAAACCGAACAGGGAAGGTATCATAGCCAGAAAGGTTTACCGGACCAGAGTCTATGACATCACATCGGAGGATGAGATCAAGGTCAACATGCCCATGGACAAGGACAAGCTGATCCTTCTTCCCATAGACGGTGAGTATGATCTGTGCTTCTATACTTCAAACGGACTTTTCCAATGCTATGGAAGGGTGACTGACAGGTACAAGTCAAATAATATCTATGTTCTTGTGCTGGAACTGACTACTCCGCTGAAAAAATTCCAGAGGAGGGAGTATTACCGTCTCAACTGCATCCTGAACATGAAGTGCAGAAAGATGGAGGATGAAGAATATGCCATGGTGAACGATCTGAACAGCGTACAGTTCATAAATACGGATCTGACGCTCCAGAACGGGACAATAGTCGATATAAGCGGAGGCGGAGCAAGGTTCATCTCAAAGGAATTCTTTCCCTCCGATTCAAAGATACTCTTCAAGTTTTCGCTCCCCACGGCGAAAGAACCGGTGGATTATGAGGTGGTCGGAAGGGTACTGGCCTGCGAAGAGACCAATATGAAAGGCGTGTATCAGAACCATGTCCAGTTCATAAAGATAGATACCGATCAGAGAGAGAGTATCATCAGGTATATCTTTGAGGAAGAAAGGCGCAAAAGAAGAAGAGAAAGGGGCGAATAGACTGAAAATGGGTAAAAAAATACTTGTGGTCGACGACTCTGCACTCATGAGAAAGGTCGCCTGTGATATAATAAAAACCGACGGCAGATATGATGAACCTGACCGGTGCCGTGACGGGGAAGAAGCCTGGACTTTTGTCACAAAAAACAGATACGATGCCATAGTCCTCGATGTCAACATGCCAAAGCTTGACGGTATTTCCTTCCTGAGGAGACTCAAGAGTGAAAACCGCAAAGAGCATGTGATGATGTTCTCCACAACTACAGGTGAGGGAACCAGACAGACTATCGAAGCGCTGGAGCTCGGCGCAATGGAGTTTATCAAAAAGCCCGATAATCTGTCGGATTTTTCCACGGAGGACTTTGCAAAGCATTTCCTGAATCTTCTGGCTGTGGTTTCAGGAGCCGGATCTGCTATT
>CAMVDF010000040.1 GCA_947166195.1 uncultured Lachnospiraceae bacterium | reverse complement strand
TTCATAAGTGAGAGTTCTTTTGAGGAAAGCCTTCTCAAGGGAAAGAGCGACGTGATGATCAGGTTCTGCCGTGAATACGCCGAGTACATAGGGCAGCTGAGGAAAAGCTCTGCCCACGGGGTTCTGTCTGATGTTGAAAAGGAGATACGGGAGCATTATGCGGAAAATCTGAGCCTGCGTGAGATGAGCAGGAAATACTTTATCAACAACGCATATCTGGGCCAGATGTTCAAAAAGAAATACGGCGTTTCCTTCAAGGATTATCTGACTGATTACAGGATAAAAGAGGCGGCAAGGCTTCTGCTTTCCACCGACAAAAAGATCATAAGCATAGCAGAGGAAGTCGGCTACAGGGACAGCGATTATTTTGTGCAGAAATTCATAGAGCGCATGGGCTGTACGCCGTCAAGCTATCGCAAGGATCATTCATGAATGGATAGTTTTTCCGGATGTGATCACTGTCGGGAAAGGTTCTAAAATTTTTCGGTTTTTAATCAATAATTTATCGGGCTAAATTTTCGGGTGTCTGAATTATAATTTTCTCTGTGAAGAAGATGGCCCCTTTTTTCGGGACCAAATTTTTGGGAAGGAGATTATAATGAAGAACAAAACACTGAAGAAGATCATTGGTATCGCCCTGAGTACGGCTCTTACCATCAGCGCCCTGGCAGGCTGCGGAAATGCGGCAGCAACAGGTGATGCAGGAGCTGCAGCAGATTCGGGAGCAGCTGCAACGGAGACAGCTGATGCAGGTGCGGATGATTCCGCAGCCCCCGCTTCCTCGGGCGATGTTGTTGAGTTCACTTTCTTTGGCGGAATGCCCGGAACCGAGATCAACAACGGAAATAACGAGATTCAGGATATGATCGCTGAAAAAACCGGTGTCCGCGTGAAGGAGACTTGGCTGACAGGACAGACTGTGGCAGAGGCTATAGGAAGTATCATCGCCTCCGGAACATATCCAGATCTCATCGACGGTGGTGACGGATGTCTTGATCTTTATAATGAGGGCGTTCTGGTTCCCTGGGATGATTATCTTGCAAGCGGCAAATATCCCAACCTGACAAATTATTACACTCCAGAGGAGTGGGATCAGTTCCGCCAGGATGACGGCAAGATCTACTGGTGTAACGTTTTCCAGAATACCAAGGGTGAGCCTACCGGTACTGCTCATAACGACGAGGCTTTCTGGATCCAGGCAAGAGTTCTTGAGTGGGATAACTATCCTGAGATCAAGACCCTCGACCAGTACTTTGACCTCCTCGAGAGATATTATGCAGCCAATCCTACAACCAAGGATGCAAACGGCAACGAGAGGGATGTGATCCCTTATACCTGCCTCTGCGATGACTGGCGTTATTTCTGTATTGAGAATGCACCCCAGTTCCTTGACGGATATCCCAATGACGGGTCTGTCATAGTTGATTTCGACGGCAAGGATCCGACCATCGTTGACTACAATACAACAGATACGGCAGTCAGGTACTTCAAGAAGCTCAATGAAGAGTACAAGAAGGGTATCGTTGACAAGGATTTCGGAACCCAGAAGTATGATGACTATATCCAGAAGCTTTCAAACGGTAACGTTCTCGGAATGTGCGACCAGTACTGGGATTTCCAGCAGGTTAAGGATTCCTTCAAGAATACCGGACTTGAGGAACTCGGTGTCAACTATGTTCCTCTCGGACTGACCATAGATGAAGGCATGGAGAACCGCTGGCATACATATGGAGATACTCTCAATGTTGCATCCGGTATCGCTGTTACCACAAGCTGCTCAGATCCCGATCTTGCATTCTCATTCCTGAATGCAATGCTTGACCAGGATATCCACAACCTTCGTTTCTGGGGTGTTGAGGGCGTTGATTATCTCGTGGATGAGAACGGACTTTTCTACAGGACTCCCGAGATCCGTGCAAACATAGCTGATCCCAAGTACAGGGCTGATCATCTCTGCTTCTACAGCTACCTGCCTCAGTACGGCGGAACAAGTGATGACGGCAAGAATGCAAATCTGCCCGACGAGCAGCCTTCAGAGTTCCTTGACAGTCTGCCCGCACCTATGAGGAAGTGCTTTGATGCATACGGAGCAAAGACCTATCCCGACATGATCGGTTCAGTCAAAGAAGATGTAAATGCAACCCATCCATGGTTCCCGATGTGGTCATATTCAAACAATCTGGATACATCAACACCCGGTGGTGTGGCATGGACAAAGATGGGCGAGACAAAGCACGAGTGGCTTCCCAAGGTTGTCATGGCTTCGAATTTCGAGTCTGAGTGGGACAACTACATGAAGGCATACAAAGAGTGCAAGCCTGAAGATTTCCTGGCTCAGATGCAGGAAGAGCTTGACAAGAGAGTTGCAGCACACAAATAATCATCGATCTTTATGAAACAACCTGATGGCAGCCATATTCCCGGCAATATGGCTGCCATTTTGGGAAAGGATATCAGGATGGACAGTAAAAAGTCTAATGTGAAAAAGACCCGGATAACCGCAAAAGAGCTTGGAAGACAGAAATTCATGCTGATCTGGTCTGCCATCTTTGTGATCTATGGATTTGTCTTTTATTATCTGCCTTTGGGCGGCTGGATCATGGCATTTCAGAACTACAAGAACAAGACCGGTTTTCTGCACTCTCAATGGGTAGGACTTGATAAGTTCAAGTTTCTGTTTTCTGATGCTACGTTTTTGAGGGTCATCAGAAATACATTCTGTATGGGTACCATGAATCTGGTATTTACCACCGTAATGGCGATCTTTTTTGCGATAGTGCTCAACGAAGTGAGGCATTCCGGTCCGAAAAAGGTCATACAGACAGTATCCTATCTTCCGCACTTTCTTTCATGGATCATCGTTACCGGTATACTGAATGATGCACTCTCATCGACAGGTATCGTGAACGAACTGCTGAAGAAGTTCGGACTGATAAAAGACACCATTCCGTTCTTTTCCATTCCTGCGCTTTTCTGGCCGATAGTCACATTTGCGCATCTGTGGAAGGAAACAGGATGGAATACCATCATATATCTGTCAGCGATCACATCCATTGATCCGAATCTCTATGAAGCGGCATCAATAGACGGAGCGGGCAGATGGCAAAAGATAAAACACATCACTCTGCCGAGCCTCAAACCTACCATAATCGTACTTCTCATCATGAATATGGGAAATCTTCTGAACGCGGGCTTTGAAGTACAGTACCTGCTTGGAAACGGACTGGTCAAAAGTGTTTCGGACACCATCGACATCTACGTGCTGACATGGGGAATCAGCCAGAATGATTACTCACTCGGAACGGCAGCGGGTATCTTTAAGAGCGTGGTCTCTATCGTGATCATACTGATAGCAAATGCGATCGCAAAGAAGACTACGGATGAAAGACTCTTTTAGGAGGCAGAAGATGGAAAAAACAGTGATCAAAAGTAAACTCAAAAAACCCAAGGCAGGGGATGTTATATTTAATATATGCAACGGCATATTCATGCTCCTCTTTTGTGTAGTTACGCTTTATCCGGTTTTGAACACTCTGGCGATCTCCTTTAATGACGGAGTTGATGCCATGAGAGGAGGAGTACACCTCATACCGAGGCTTTTCACCACACAGAACTATACTACGGTGTTCGCATTGAAAAATATAGGACAGGGAGCGATCATATCCGTTTCGAGAACTGTTCTGGGGACACTGTTTGCACTTGTTGCAAATGCCCTTCTGGCATTCATAGTCAGCCAGAAAAAGTTCATCTTCAGGTCGCAGCTTTCTCTTTTCTGGGTCATCACCATGTATGTGAACGGCGGAATGATACCCATCATGATCCTCTACAAAAACCTGCATCTGACCAATTCCTTCTGGGTTTATGTCATACCTGCGATGATCAGCGGCTTCAATATGCTTGTCATGAGAACATATATGGAAGGTCTGCCTGAATCGCTCCAGGAGGCGGCACAGATCGACGGGGCAGGATATATGACCATATTTGTAAAGGTCATATCTCCCCTGTGCAAGCCGATCTATGCAACAGTAGCCCTTTTTGTGGCAGTCGGACAGTGGAATTCCTGGTTTGACACCATGCTTTACAACCGCATGGCTGACAAGTATACTACACTGCAGTATGAGCTGATGAAGATGCTTTCCGCGGTTACAAGTCTCAAGGGAAATGCGGGAGCTGCAACTTCCGGAACGACAGTGAACATCACGCCCATATCGGTGCGTGCGGCGGCAACCATTGTTACTATGGCTCCCATCGTTATGCTCTACCCGTTCCTGCAGAGATATTTTGTCACCGGCCTGACGATAGGCGGTGTGAAAGAGTGAGGATATGAACTTTCTTGCATTCGACAGCCCTGTAATGCAGACGATAAACAGGATCACGGATCTCGTGATCCTGAATCTTCTCTGGATAGTCTGTTCACTGCCGGTCTTTACGGCAGGGGCTGCCATGAGTGCGAAGTATTATGTGGGGATGAAGATCTGCAGAGGACAGGAGCCTGTTGTGATCAGGTCCTTTTTTTCGTCTTTCAGAGCGAATCTGAAACAGACAGCGCTCCCGTCTGTTATCATGGCGATCGGTGCCGGTCTGATCGTGATCGACTGGTACTATGTGATCAAAAACCCGACTTTGACGGCCTACAGGATAACACTTGCGGTAGTGACGGTCATTTTCATGATGTTCATCTTTTGCTTTTTCCCGATCATAGCCAGATACGAGATAAAGACGACAGAGGCTGTAAAGGCTGCACTGGGTATGACGGGGGCAAGGTTTTTCAGGGTGTTTGCGGCGATAGCGCTGTTCATCCTGCCTTTTATCATCGGTATATGGTATTTCAAATGGGCGTGGCTCATCTGTCTTTTTTCGCAGACGGTCATGCTTTATTACAACAGTAAGTTTTTTGTAAGGGAATTTGACAGGCTGGAAGAAAAAATGGGTGCCGGAGAAACGGACGATAACAGGGATATCTCCGGGGCAGAAAGCAAAGAAAACAGGGAGGAGTAACATGGCAAATCCTTTTTTACCTTTATGGGAGTATATCCCCGACGGGGAACCAAGACAGTTCGGCGACAGAGTTTATATCTACGGCTCTCACGACAGACCGGGGAATGTGGAATTCTGTGATCATAAGCTGAAGGTGTGGAGTGCACCGGTAAATGACCTGAATCACTGGGAATGCCACGGCCACAGCATCCATACTAAAGCTGATTCGGATCACGAGGCAGGCGTACCCTTTACGGAGAAAGAGATATATGCTCCCGATGTGGTGGAAAAGGACGGAAAGTATTATCTGTATACCTATATCCTGGCATCAAAAGGCTGCGTCAGCGTCAGCGATAAGCCGGAGGGACCTTTCACCTATCTTTCAACCTATGAATACGCCCCGGAGGATGCCGGCGATGACGGTATTTTTAATGATATAGGAGTTCTGGTGGATGATGACGGGCGGGTCTATGCCTATTACGGCTTTGAACATTCCAATATGAATGAACTTGATCCGGAAACGATGTACAGGGTGATCCCCGGAAGCCTGAAAAAGCCGGTGATCAATGACTCACAGGATGTGCCCATTGAGGAAAGATTCTATGAGGCAAGTTCCCCCAGAAAGATAGGAGATCTCTATTACCTTGTCTACTCTCCGAGAAAGGGAACAAGGCTTGCATATGCCACATCCAAATCGCAGACAGGTCCTTTTACCTACAGCGGCTATATCATTGATAACGGTGTTGACTACGAGCCTCAGGGCAACAATCACGGATCCCTTTGTAAAATAGGAGACCGGTGGTACATCTTTTATCACAGGATGACAAACAACTGTATCACATCAAGGAGGGCCTGTGTTGAAAGGGTCGAGATCCTTCCGGACGGGACCATACCTCCGGTGGAGATGACTTCTCTCGGATTTGAGGAATCGCTTTCTCCCTACTACCCGGTAAAGGCGGAGATCGCCTGCGTTCTCACAAACGGATGCTTTATTACGGAAAAGGGAATATTCAGGAGGGTTATCACATCTGTAGGAGATGGGTGCGTCATCGGGTACAGGTATTTTGATTTTGGAAATGATGATACGACGAAGACTCTGCTGCTGGCAATGAAGCTTAACGGCACGGGCATCAGGGGCTGCCTGCATGTCTGGATAGATGCGCCTGATGAGGAAAGAGGCGGGAAATGCATAGGAAAGCTGGAAACGGATCTGCATGACGGTGAGTATACGGCCCGTGTGGAAAGCGTGACGGGGCGTCATGCCCTGTACTTTGTCGCAGAACGTTATAAACCGAAGGATGACTGGATGGATGAGTTCTTTAAGGACAGGACGATCTGTGAGATTGAAGAATTTGTATTTATGAAATAGGGAGTATCCGCAATGATATCAGATAATAAAAAAGTGTGTGCACTGCTGGTCCTTGTGTTTATGGCAGTTGTAACATACGGCTGTGCAAAAACGGAGGTTCCGGATACAGGAGCAGAGGTAACCGAAGGTAAGGGGACGATTGAAGATGCATCCGGAACAGGAGAGGATCCCGAAAAAGAAAACCCCACAGAAGAAGTGTCGGACGGGGAAACTTTGAAAGCTGATGAGGATGCGGAAAAAGGCGCGGATCCTGCAGGTGAGGTAACGCATGTTGAAGGGGCGTCTCTCATTGAGCAGGACATCCCGGATCTGAGAAGCATTGTCGCATCGGATGAAGGCCTTGGAAGGGATGCGGTCATTGGAGCCTGCGTGGGCGGCGCCGGTGCAAAGGATGAGAATCTCATGGGTCTTGTTTTCAAGCATTTTAATGCAGTCACTCTTGAAAACGAGCTGAAGATGGATGCCCTGTTCGGGTACAGCAATGAGTTCCCTCCTCACGGTTCAATACATGAGGAGGAGTTCGACGGAGAGATGATAAGTGTGCCGAAGCTTGATTTTTCGAGGGCAGACGCCATCCTTGACAGGATCAAGGCATGGAACACATCAAATCCGGAAAAAACCATACGGGTGAGAGGTCATGTCCTAGTATGGCATTCACAGGCTCCCGAGTGGTTCTTTCATGAGGATTATGATCCTTCAAAGGAATATGTTTCAAAGGAAGTGATGGACAGGAGGCTTGAGTGGTATATAAAGAGCGTGCTTACTTATTACACGGGTGAGGACAGCAGGTACAGGGGAATGTTCTACGGATGGGATGTGGTAAATGAGGCGGTAAGCGACAGGGGATCATACAGACGTGATACCGAGCCCGGAAACGACAGTCTCTCTGATCCGGTACATCCCTGCAAATCAAGCTGGTGGAAAGTTTACGGCAGCAATGAATTCATAATAAATGCGTTCAGGTATGCAAATAAATACGCTCCGCCGGATCTGCGTCTTTATTATAATGACTATAATGATTCCGAACCGGCAAAAGTCCGGTATATAAAGGAACTGATTGAGGCTGTGAAGGGTGCGGAGGGTACCAGGATCGACGGCTTTGGCATGCAGGGACACTATACGGTGGATATGCCTTCAGCCGAAAAGATCGGAAATGCGGTACGGTCCTACAGCGAGGTTGTGGAAGAGGTGATGATCACCGAGCTGGATGTGAAATCTGAAGCATCTTTTGACGGAAGCCCTGAAAAACTGCCGGGGGAATATGAAAGACAGGCGGCCTACTACGGCTCCGTATATGAAATGCTGAAAAAACTGAATGAGGAAGAAGGAATAAATATCACCGGAATCACTCTGTGGGGTGTGACTGACCCGTATTCCTGGATTCAACAGCAAAACGGTGCCGGCGGTGGCTCTGACGGTGTGATAAAGCATTATCCGCTCCTGTTTGACGGTGAATACAGGGCAAAGCCGGCATTCTGGGCGATAGCCGATCCGGCGCATAAGGATTGAGATCTGAAGGTATGAAAGAAACGCGGATCCTGAACATGACAACGGGGAGGCCGTTGTCCCTGCTGCTGAAGTTTTCCATGCCGCTTTTGATCGGGAATCTTTTTCAGCAGGCATACAGTCTTGCGGATTCGGTCATCGTCGGGAGACTGATAGGAGCTAATGCACTGGCAGCCGTCGGTTCGACCGCATCGGTCACTTTTCTGTTTTTTTCCATATGCAACGGGATCAGCAGCGGAGCAGGGATAGTGACGGCGCAGTATTTCGGTGCCGGAAACGATGAAAAGGTAAAGCGTTCCATCTCCAATTCCGCTTATATCATGCTGGCTTCGGCCGTGATCATGGGAACACTGGCCTTTCTGGCGTCCGCTCTCGTTTTGAGAACTCTGGAGACACCGGATGAGATATTTGCTGATGCCGTCATGTATATGAGGATGATGAGCATAGGAGTTTCCTTCACGGCAGTCTATAACTATTCGGCTTCCATGCTGAGAGCGCTGGGTGACTCAAAGACCCCGCTCTATTTTCTGATAGTATCAAGCTTTTTGAATGTATTCATGGATCTTGCACTTGTGGGAGTTATGAGGATGGGCGTTTTCGGAGCGGCCCTGGCAACCATCATATCCCAGATGATAGCCGGAATAGGATGTCTCCTGTATGCAGCAAGGACAAATCCATACTTCAGGCTGAAGCGGGGGGATCTTTTGTTTGATCCCGGTATCACTCTGAGAGCCGTAAAGATAGGATTACCCCTCGCAATGCAGTGGTCTCTTATTGCTGTTTCCACGACTGCTCTGCAGCGCTTTGTGAACTCCTTTGGAGCAGCAGCCGTTGCGGCTTTCACCGCCACCTCTAGGATAGAGCAGCTGGTGCAGCAGCCCTACGGGTCCTTAAGTCTTGCGCTTTCAACATACGCAGGACAGAACTACGGTGCAAACAGGATCGACCGGGTCAGAAAAGGGTTTAAGGATGGTTTTGCATCCGCACTTGTCTTTTCGGCTGTCATGCTTTTTGTCATGCAGTGCTTTTCGGGCCAGATCATAGGCATGTTCATAAATGAGTCTGAAGTGATCCTGATGGGGGCAAAGGCATTGAGGATCACAAGTTTCTTTTACCTGTTTCTCGGTCTGATCTACGTGACAAGAGGAATACAGAACGGCATAGGAGATTCACTTTTTGCTCTTATTAACGGACTGGTTGAGGTGACCTGCAGGATCGTCCTGCCCTTTGCTTTTGTACTCATACCGGGTATAGGAGTATGGGGAATATGGCTGACTGCAGGATCAACATGGCTGATCAGTGCCCTGTTCTGTCTCTTGAGGTATTTTTCATGGAAAGGAAGGAAAAATGATAAAGGCTTTGCTGACAATTGATGACATGGCATCGGAGAATACTCCTGATATTGCAGACTGGCTTGTTTCAAAAAACATTCCCGCCATCATGTTCGCATGGGGACAGAATGTCGAAAAACACCGGGATGAAGCATTATATGCACTGAAACGGGGTATTATCATAGGCAACCACAGCTATACACACCCTTATTTTTCAAAGCTTGATATGAAGGAGTGCAGAAAGGAGATCGAAAAGTGCGAGGAGGTGCTGAACGGGCTGTATGTGGATGCCGGTGTTGAAAGAAAGTACCGTCCCTTCCGTTTTCCCTACGGAGACAAGGGAGGGAATAATAAAAACGCCCTGCAGAGCCTGCTGAAGGAAATGGGCTTTGACAAGGTCGATGACCGTGAAATCCCGTATAAATGGTGGAAGGAGCGCGGGCTTGACAGGGATATCGATACATTCTGGACCTATGACTTTGAAGAATACAATGTCCGTCCGGGCAGCGGTTTTACTTTTGAGGATGTATTGAAAAAGATGCAGGATCCCGCACCGGCGGAGGGGGCAGCGCTCTTTGAGGAAAATGCGGTACACATCCTGCTTTTGCATGCCCACGATGAAACAGAGGAGATGGTGCCGGGATATTATGAAAAAATGCTGTCAAAGCTTGTTGAACGGAGAGTGGAATTCATCAAACCCGGGTTCATATGAAATTTTTGATCCGAAGGATCGTACCGGTGCCATAAAACCGGTTACTGATATGCTTCGGGCCCGGCAGGGAAAATACATTAAATTGGCGTTATATGTATATATGGTTTATAATGGTCAGGGTGTTTTGAAGCACCCTGACTTTTGTTTGCAGGATCAGGGAGGAGAAAAATGGAACTTGAGCAGAAACTGGATACTCTTACGAGAAAGCTTTACGGCAGACCGGTAAACCAGGTTACGGATCAGGAGATGTATCATGTGCTTCTTCAGTTTACAAAGGACCTGGCCGGCGAAAAAAAGGAGATCGACGGAGAAAAGAAGGTTTACTACATCTCCGCGGAATTTCTGATAGGAAAGCTTCTTTCAAATAATCTCATAAATCTCGGAGTCTACGATGAACTTGAGGAGATATTGAACAAAAACGGCAAATCTATAGCAACCCTTGAAAATATGGAGCCGGAGCCCTCTCTGGGAAACGGGGGACTCGGAAGGCTTGCTGCCTGTTTCCTTGATTCGATCGCGACCCTCGGACTTCCGGGAGCCGGCATAGGCCTGAACTATCATTACGGCCTTTTCAAACAGGTATTCAGGGACAATCTTCAGATGGCTGAAAAAAATGACTGGATCGAAAAGGACGGCTGGCTGAAAAAAACCGATACTTCCTTTGAAGTATGCTTTGGAGGCGGCAAAAAGGTAAGGTCCGTATTATACGACATCGATGTCATCGGCTATGAAAACGGGATCGACAAGCTCCATCTCTTTGATCTTGAAAGCATTGATGAAGGCCTTGTAAAGGACGGTATCAATTTCGACAAGGAAGATATCGAAAAGAATATCACTCTTTTCCTCTATCCCGATGATTCCGATGAGGCGGGAAATCTGCTGCGTATCTACCAGCAGTATTTCATGGTCTCAAACGGAGCGCAGCTCATCATCCGTGAGATGAAGGACAAGGGCTATGATCTGTACGAGATGGATAAGCATGCCGTGATCCAAATAAATGACACACATCCTACAATGGTAATACCTGAACTTATCAGGATCCTGACCTGGGATGAAGGCTTCACCATCGATGATGCCATCAAGGTTGTGAGCAGAACCTGCGCCTACACAAATCACACCATCCTTGCCGAGGCTCTTGAAAAATGGCCTCTGGATTACCTTGAAAGAGTGGTCCCGCAGCTGGTACCCATAATAAAGGAGCTCGCCAACCGTATCAGAAAGAGCAACAGTGATCCGAAGGTACAGATCATAGATGAACAGAAGCGCGTACACATGGCGCATATCGATATCCATTACGGCTTCTCGGTAAACGGAGTAGCCGCGATCCATACGGACATCCTGAAAAATACCGAGCTGAATGCCTTTTTCAGGCTTTACCCGGACAAATTCAACAACAAGACGAACGGCGTGACCTTCAGACGCTGGCTGCTCTCCTGCAACAGGCCTTTATCAAAACTCCTTGATGAGACAATAGGAACGGATTACAGAAAGGATGCGGACAGGCTGGAGGATCTCCTGAAATTCAGGGATGATGATGCAGTGCTTGACCGGATCTGCGACATCAAGAAGCAGAAAAAACTTGAACTTGTGGATTTCATAAAAAAGAACGAGAATGTGGAGCTTGATCCCGATTCGGTCTTTGATATCCAGGTAAAGCGTCTCCATGAATACAAGAGACAGCAGATGAATGCCCTCTATATCATCCACAAGTATCTTGAAATAAAGGGAGGAAAGAAGCCGGTAAGGCCGATCACATGCATCTTTGGAGCAAAGGCTGCACCTGCCTATGTCATAGCAAAGGACATCATCCATCTGCTTCTGGTTTTGCAGCGGATAATAAATAATGATCCTGAGGTCAGTCCTTATCTTAAGGTTGTAATGGTAACAAATTACAATGTAAGCTATGCCGAAAAGCTGATCCCCGCCTGTGATATCTCAGAGCAGATAAGCCTGGCATCGAAGGAGGCATCGGGCACCTCGAACATGAAGTTCATGCTGAACGGGGCCGTCACCCTCGGTACGGACGACGGAGCAAATGTGGAGATCCACGAACTTGTGGGAGACGACAATATCTATATCTTTGGCGTGGATTCAGACACCGTCATTAAGCATTACGAAAAGGCTGACTATGTATCAAAGGATTATTACGAAAAGTCGGAGGTCATAAAGGAAGCGGTGGATTTCATCGTAAGTGATGAGGTTTTGAAGACCGGCCACAAAGAAAACCTTGAAAGACTGTACAACGAGCTTTTGAACAAGGACTGGTTTATGACGCTTCTTGATCTTGAAAGCTATATCAAAAAGAAGGATGAGATGATAGCTGACTACGAGAACAGGGATAAATGGAAAAAGATGATGCTTGTAAACATCGCAAAAGCAGGGTTCTTCTCATCCGACAGGACCATAGAGGAATATAATAAAGACATATGGCATCTTCAGAAGGGAAGGTGATCATGAAATACACGATCCTTTCAGGGGAAAGCCGCACATTTCAGAGGAGTTTTCCGTCAAAAACGCAGGACTTCTGGATATGATACTTGATAAAGCGGGATATTGAGATCCCGGACCGGGAGGTTTTATTATGAGAAGAGCCGGAGTGCTGATGGCTATATCGTCGCTTCCTTCTAAATACGGGATAGGCTGTTTTTCAAAGGAAGCATACAGGTTTGTTGATGATCTGGCAGAAGCGGGACAGAGCCTGTGGCAGATCCTGCCGCTGGGTCCTACAAGCTACGGGGACAGCCCTTACCAGTCTTTTTCGACCTTTGCGGGCAATCCCTACTTCATCGATCCGGAAACACTGGTAAAAAAAAGGCTATATCACAAAAAGACGCTGTGACAGCTATGATTTCGGAAACGATCCGGAAAGAGTTGATTATGAGAAACTGTATCTGTCGCGTTTTAAGCTCCTGAAGGAAGCTTTCAAAAAATTTGTCGTAAAGGACAAGAACTTTATTACATTTGTCAGAAAAAACTCCGGATGGCTTTCGGATTATTCTCTCTTTATGTCAGTCAAGGCTTCTTTCCATAATAAAAGCTGGCAGGAGTGGGATGATGATATCCGTCTCAGAAAAAAGGAAGCCCTTGACAGGTACAGAAAAAAGCTTGAAAAAGAGATCGCTTTCTATGAGTTCCTTCAATATGAGTTTTCCCTTGAATGGAAGGAATTAAAGACCTATGCAAACTCAAAGGGTATAAAGATAGTCGGGGATATACCTATCTATGTGGCTCTTGATTCGGCTGATACCTGGGCAAACCCGAAGCTTTTTCAGTTTGACAGGGATCTGAGGCCCGTGGCTGTTGCGGGCTGCCCTCCGGATGCTTTTTCAAAGACGGGACAGCTTTGGGGAAATCCTCTCTATGACTGGTCATATTGCAAAAAAACCGGTTTTGATTGGTGGTTAAAGAGACTGTCTGCATGCTTTGAAATGTATGATATCGTCAGGATCGATCATTTCAGGGGTTTTGATGAGTATTATTCCATTCCCTATCCCGCAAAGGATGCTGTTGTGGGAAAATGGGAAAAGGGCCCCGGATATGAGCTCTTTGCCCTGATGAAGGAAAAACTTGGGAAAAAGGAAGTGATCGCTGAGGATCTGGGCTTTTTGACTCCGTCAGTGGTCAGGCTGGTGAAAAAGACCGGATATCCCGGCATGAAGGTACTCCAGTTTGCCTTTGATCCCAGGGAGGAATCCGATTATCTGATGCACAATTACACTCAGAACAGTGTTGTTTATACGGGAACCCATGATAATGACACGACACTTCACTGGTATGAAACCCTGAAGCCGGGGGACAGGCGGTTTGCCGACAGGTATCTGGCGATCCCCAAAGGAGCAAAGAAACGCGATGTGGTCCGGGCCTTCATCAGAGGAGCTTTTTCGAGCGTATCGGATATGGCAGTGATCCCGATGCAGGATATACTCTGTCTTGGAGGAAAAGCGAGGATGAATTATCCCTCAACTCTCGGAAACAACTGGCAGTGGAGGATGAAGGAGGGAGCGTTCACTTCTTCGCTGGTAAAGTGGCTTCTGGATATGACCGCATTGTACGGCAGACTGTCCGATGCAAAAAAGAAGGAGCATAATTGACATTCCCCTGCGGCTATGTTAATATTTTGAGGTTGTTTGAAGAACCCGTGTGTCCGTAGCTCAGCTGGATAGAGCATCGGCCTTCTAAGCCGAGGGTCTGGGGTTCGAATCCCCACGGGCATATCCGGCATGATATAATAAATGCCAGGCTGTGGTGGGTGTGGCGCAGTTGGTTAGCGCGCCAGATTGTGGTTCTGGAGATCGTGGGTTCGAGTCCCATCACCCACCCTTGAACTTTTCAGGTTTTTCAGACAGATGGGAGAGCGCAGTGCTTCCCTGTATAGTATAGAGGGCAGATGTGGTGGATTGCTATTTAGGGCTATCGCCAAGCGGTAAGGCACAGCACTTTGACTGCTGCATTCGCTGGTTCAAATCCAGCTAGCCCTGTTTATATGAGTCACTAGCTCAGTCGGTAGAGCACTTGACTTTTAATCAAGTTGTCGAGGGTTCGAT